>NZ_JBEYXK010000011.1:0-143179 GCF_040645035.1 Streptomyces sp. NPDC046876
CTGCGACGACAACCAGTTAGCCAGCCCCCGAACCCCCTGGCAACGACCCCCCTCTACGACCGCCCATCGCAGCCGGCGAGCGAGAGCTTCCGCCGACCGAAAGCTCTCCGGGCAGGTGAGAGCGGGTTTCCCGCCGGGTCGGGGACCTACTATCCGGGCGCGAATGTGACGCAGGTCCTGTGGGGCGCCTCACCGCCCAGGAGCCGGAATGTCACCTTCCGTGGCCGGTTGTGCCCTTTTAGGGCTGTGTCCCGGGCTACTTTCGGCCCCCGGGGATCGGAGTGCACCGGTGCCCTCGGCCTCCCGCCTGCGTCGCTCTCCGCAGGCCCCGCAACCATGCTCAGGTGCGCCGCGTGTGGTCCGGTGGGGCTGATTTCGCCTGCCTCGCCGCACCGCAGGTAAGGGGGACCTGATGCAGGAGCCGACCGGGGGCACGACATCGCCGTCGAGGCCGGGCACGAGACGGACCGGGACGGTGAGAGGCCGTGTGGGGCGCGCCGTGTTCCGCCTCTTCATGGCCGCTCTGATCACGCTGCTCGCCGTACGCACCTACGAGGAGACGGGCGTCGCACTGGCGCGCGCGAACGGATCGCTGCGCACGGCTGAGGCCACCATCACGGAGCTCACGTCCCACACGGAGTCCGGGAGAAGCGGTGGGGGCCAGGACGGTGGCAGCGGAGACTGGTTCGTTCACACCGAGTACGTGATCGCACTGCGGGTCGACGGCGAGCTGAAGACGGTGGGCGGCGTGCCGGGCCGTGCCGCATCCGGCCTTCGGGAGGGGCAGCAGGTCGCGGCGGGCATGTGGCGGGGGCGGATCGTGGAGATCGACGGGCGTGATATGTGGCCCGGTTGGCACCCCGGGGCGTGGGACATCACGCTGTTCGTGCTGTATCCCCTGGTCATGGGGTACCTGATCGCCCTCGCCGTGGCCGGCGCCGCCCGGCTCGCCCACCTCGGCGGCCGGGGACGGCTGGAGAGGCACGACCGGTTCGGGCCCTGGATGCTCGGGTTCCTCGTCGGAGTGGCGGCGATCCTCGCGCTCCTGGTGTGGGCGGCTTTCGGGAACCGCGCCGCGTTCTGGCCGCTCGTACCCGTCGGCGCCGGAACTGCGGCCGCGCTGGCGCGGCTGGGGGTGGTGGTCCGGCAGGCCCGGTCGGAACGGGATGAGTGAGACCTTGGACTCCGGATCCGGCTGAGGCGCCCCTCCCGGTCGCGCCAACCCCTGCGGTGTAGTCCCACGGACGCATTCCAGCAGCGGATCCGGCCCCGTCAGCTGATGGCCGGCACGATCGCCACCGGTCCGGACGCTGCCGCCGACGGCCCAGGGCGGTCGCGCTGCCCGCCCGGGCCCGGCGGGCAGTACTAGGATTGAGCGCCCTTGAGCCGGCGGTTGACCTCCTCGTTGATGCGGCGGTTCAGTTCGGCCAGCTGCTCTGGGGTGTAAGCAGTGAGGTCGCCGAGGTCCGGTGGGTTGGCCTTGGGGCTGTCCTTTTGTTTTTGGCCCTCGCGGCGTTTGAGCTCCTGCTCCTCAGGGGAGCCGGGCGCCGCGTACGCGCACCGGATCAGCGCGCCGTCGGCGGCCTTCAGGCAGGTCGCCTCGCGGCCCGCGACCTGGCCCTTGCCCTCCACCCGGTAGCGGATGTCCTGTTCGCTGCCGATCGTCGCGGTCCATGTGCTCCCGCCGGTGGGCACCACCTCGAAGACCATGTCGTCGTTGTAGCAGCAGACGTCCCGGTACTCCGCCTTGATCAGCGCGACGATCGCCTTGGGCGAGGACCAGGTCGGATCGAGCCGGTGGACGGTCAGGGGCGCCAGTTGGCCTCCTTGATGGCGCGCCGGCACCGTCGACACGGCGACGACGGAGCTGGCCTCGCCCTGCGGTGTGAGCGGGGTGACGTACACGCTGCGCCCGCTGGTGTCGGCGTAGCGCAGGGTGAACTCCGAGTCGTTCCCCTCGTTCGCCCCGTCCTCGGACGCGTCCCAGCCGCTGCGCTCGAACCACCAGTCGGCGAAGCCTCCGACGGCGGCGGTCGCCTCCCGTTGCCGTGCGGCGAGGCTCAGCGGGTAGGAGGGGCCGGGTACCTCGGCCGTGTCGGTGGTGATGGTGACCTTGCCCGTCCGCCCGTTGTAGAGGGCTACTCCGGCGGGTCGCTCCGTGACGACCAGGACCCCGGTCTGGCGCTTGAGGGGTACGACCACGATGGGCGTGTCGCCCGAGCAGGTCACGTAGGCGTCCTTGGCCTTGAAGCGGACCCAGCGCTTCTGGGCGGAGATCTTGCGGCCCAGGTTGTGGCTGAACCAGCCGCTTATGCGTGCGTCCGCCACGTCCACGTCGAACGAGCAGCGCTGCTGCGAGCGGTTGGTGCCGCCGAGCGGAATGTCCTGCACGAGGCCCACTTCGTACCCGGACAGCCAGCCGCTCCGCTCGACCAGGGTGGCGAACCTGTCCGAGTCGGGCAGGTAGGTGATGTCGGAGATCTCACCGGTGACGTCGCCCAGGTGCGGGGCGGCCTGCGCCTTGCCCACGAGGAAGGGGGCGCGGGGTGCCAGCTGGGGCACGGGCTCGGTGACCACCTGCGTGTGGGCCATGTAGGCGCGGTCCTGCAGGTACGAGCCGTAGATCAGCCAGAAGACGGCGAGCCCGATGCCGACGACGACGCCCAGGCAACCGAGGGCCTGCGCCGCGTCGCTCGGCTCCCCGGCGGGCTCGCCGCGCCGCCTGCGAAGGAGCCACTGCACCAGCCGTACCAGGACGACGAACGCCGCGGCCAGCAGCGGCAGGGCCAGCCATGCGAAGAACTTCCGCAACTCCCACACCAGGATGGTGGTGTAGTACGGGGCGTACAGCGGCGCACATGCCGCCAGGATCACCAACCCCGCTGGTATGCCCATACGCATGGCCCTGCTCATCAGCGCTCTCCCCCACCCGCCGCCTGGTTCAGCCCAATTGTGTAGTGCTGGGCGTGCCTTGTCATGGCTGTACGGAATTTACTCCGGGCCGGCGCCTGCACACCCGGCGCCTGAGCGGGCAGGGGGCGATCAGCGAGGATGAGCGATCGACCCCCGGATGCCGTGGCAGCACCATGCGGGGCAGGAGCCGAGGACGAGGAGCAGGATGATCACGCAGGGAGTGGCGATCGCAACGCGGTGCGATGCCTGCGGCGGTGTACTGGAACGCGACATCGGCCAGTTCGTCGACCGCGGGCGCCTGTGGTGGGGAATTGAGGCAGGCTGCCGGGCATGCGCCGCCGGGTGGTGCGAACAGGGCAGCGGCCGCGAGACGCCGGAGGAGATCCGCCAGGCACTCCTGGCCGAACATGGAGCTGCCCGGCTCCGGCTGACAGGGCCCGAGGCGAGTCCGGTGGCTGTCCTGCGTGTTCTTCGGGAGGTGCATGACCTGACACTCGCGCAGGCGAGGGCCTCGGCGGACGAGTTGCGGACGACCGGGCTGGTGGGAACGCTGGTCGAGATGGAACTCATGGCCGCCCGGCTCCGGCAGCGCTCGGTGGGGGCGGTGGTCGAGCCGTGCTGACCTTCGGCAGCGAAACGTGGGCAGCCCGATCGGTCAACGGCCGCGCCGGCTAGCGATGCGGTGATCTGGAGGGGAGGGCCTGGGACGGGGCCGACCAGGCCAGCAGCATGCGCAGGGCGTCCTGCGCGGGGCTGCCCGGCTCGGCGGTGTAGGTGATGAGCGCCTGGTCGGGGTCGTCGGCCGCGCGCAGCGTCTCGTACGAGAGCTCCAGCTCGCCGACGATGGGGTGGTGGAAGCGCTTGCGGCCCGAGGTCTTGTCCTGTACGGGGTGTTCGGCCCACCAGCGGCGGAACTCCTCGCTGCGCACGGACAGTTCGCCGATCAGCCGGGCCAGCTCCGGGTCCCCCGGTCGGCGCCCGGCCTCGAGGTGCAGGTAGGCCACGTTCTCGCGGGCGCAGCCGGTCCAGTCCGCGTACAGCTCGCGGGCCGCCGGGTTGAGGAAGGTGTTGCGGGCGATGTTGCGCTCGGCCGGGTCGAGGGCGCCGAAGTCGCCGAGCAGCGCGCTCGCCGCCGGGTTCCATGCCAGGACGTCCATCCGGCATCCCATCACCATTGCCGGCACGTCGTGCAGTCCGTCCAGCAGCAGGCGCAGCGTCGGCCGCACCTGCTGGGTGCCGGCGCGCGGGTGGTTCGCGGCCGGGGAGGCCGCACCGACCGGGCGGCGGGCGCGGCGGGCCAGGTGGTGCAGGTGCCGGGTCTCGTCCTCGGTCAGCCGCAGCGCGCGGGCGAGCGCGTCGAGGATCGCGGCCGACGGGTTGGGCACCCGGTCCTGCTCCATCCGCGTGTAGTAGTCCACGCTCACCCCGGCGAGCTGCGCGGTCTCCTCGCGGCGCAGGCCCGCGACCCGGCGCCGGCCGCCGTAGTCGGGCAGCGCGACGTCCTCGGGGGTCAGGCGGGAGCGGCGGGTGCGCAGGAAGCCGCCCAGGCTGGTGGCGGCGGTCGTCGTCGGGTTCGCGGTCATGGACCCGATTGTCGCCCGCGGACCGGGTGCGCTGCCTGGCCCTGCCAGGACCAGGCAGCGCGGGTGACGCCGGCCGGCGGAAGGGCTCAGACGGCCCTGCCCTGCTCCGGCCCGCCCGCCCCGGCCGGGATCGCGGTCGTCAGGCCGCCGTCGACGACGATGTCCTGGGCGGTGATGTACGAGGAGCGCGGGGACAGCAGGAAGGCCACCGCCTCGGCGACCTCCTCGGCCGCGCCCAGCCGGCCCAGGGGGACCGTGGCGGCCAGGGCCTGGTGCACGTCGGGGTCGTCGGGGATGTTGTCGTGGAACATCTCGGTGACGATGTAGCCCGGGCTGACCGAGTTGACCCGGATGCCCTGCCCTGCCAGGTCGGTGGCGAGGGTGCGGGCGAGGTTGTGCACGGCCGCCTTGGTGGCCGCGTACACCGGGGCCACGGCCATGCCGCGGTACAGGGTCCACGAGGCGTTGATCACCACGGAGCCGCCGCCCGCCGCGCCGAGCAGCGGCAGGGTCTTCCGGACGGTGAAGAACGCGCCCTTGAAATTGACGTCGACCAGGTGGTCGAAGTCCTTTTCGGTCACCTCGGCGGCGCGCTGGAACAGCCCGACACCGGCGTTGGCGAACACCCCGTCCAGCCGGCCGTACCGGGCGCCGACGGTGTCGGTCAGCCGGTCGAGGTCGGCGGGGTCCGCGGCGTCGGAGCGGACGGCGAGGAGGCGCTGACCGCCGTCCGCGTACGGGGCCAGCCCGGCCGCGGCGCGGGCCAGCCGGGCCTCGTCCCGGCCAGTGACGACCACGTCGGCCCCGGAGGCGAGCAGCAGCCGGGCGGTGGCCAGGCCCATTCCGCTCGTGCCCCCGGTGATCAGGATGGTGCGGCCCGCGAAGTCGGCAGGACGCGGGAACTCGGTTGCTGTGGCAGTGGTTTCGGTCATGACGTCAGCCTCGCCCGGCGGTCCGGGGGCGAGCCAGGCCCGCCTGAACCCGGGTCTCCCGGGACCACCCACGGCTGCCGGCGCGCCTGCGTCGGCCGCGGCGTGGGGGCGGCGTTCGTCCGGCATGCCGGGCCGAAAAGACACAAGATCGACCAGAGGGAACGATCCGTGCGCTGCATACATCTAGCAATACGGCGGGGCTCCGGAGGGGCCTCGCCGCACGGTATCTGCACGGTGTGAGTGGCAAGGCGGGGCTGGGATGAAGGCGACATCGGTGGCGGGCAGTACTCCGGACGACCCGGAGCTCGAGAGGACCAGCAAAGATGCGGGGGCGGCCGCTGACGACACGGTTGCGGAACCGGACGCTGCGGACATGGGCGAGGCCGAAGAGCAGCCTGCCGTCGTGTCGTCCCCGGCCGACGACGAGGATGCGGACGAGGGCGGGGAGGCCGACGAGCCGGAGCCTGCGCCCGACGCTGCCCGGCAGAAGACGGATGACGGTCCCGGTGCCGACCGTACGGGCGCGGTTTCGCCGCCCGCACCCGGCCCTGCCGTAGGCGGCGACGAAGCCGCGAGCAGCGAAGCGAAGGCCCGTCCCTCGGTCGGCAGTCACGACGACGACGCGGTCGAAACGGGGAGGGGGCCCGGCAGCAGCACGCAGTCCGCTCAGGCGACCGCCGCGTCCGGCGACACCCCCGCGGCCAAGGGAAAGGCTGACCGCTCCTCGGGCGTTGGGAAGCCCGCGGTCGACAGCAAGGCTGAGGCTCGTGCCGGGGGCGAGGACAGTGCCGACGCCGAAGCGGGGGCCGCCCGGGGCGCCACCAAGCCGGAGGCTGGTGCCGCTGCCGTGGCCGCGGGCGATGGGGATGCGGAAGCCCCAGCCGGGCAGGGGAGCGACGAGACACAAGTGCTCGCCATGCCCGCACGCAGCGCCGCCAAGCCCGAGAGCGACAGCGAGGACGACACCGCGCACGGCGGCACGGGAACCGGCGCGTCGGGCGATCAGTCCAGGAGTGGGACTCGATCCACCCCTGACGCCGAGGCCGGGGCTGGTGACGATGAGGACGATGAGGTGGCCGATGGCACCCTCACGCTCGGCAAGCCGGCGCGCGACAAGGTCAAGGCCGCGACCGAGCCCACGGCGCGCGCCGACGCCGCGGCCTCGGGGGCCGACTCCGACGGCGGAGGCGAGGACACGCGAACCGTCGGGTTCCGCGCGCCCGACGCTGCCGTGACGGGCCGGAAGCCGAAGGCAGAGGTCGCGGCGGCCGGGTCCGGGGACGGCAGCGCCGACGCCGACAGCGACGGGGCGGAGGCCCGAGGAGACCGGCCCGACACCGACACCGACACCGAGGCCGAGGACGGCGGCCGGAAGGTGCCCGCGTGGGCCCGGGGCGAGGAGGGCGACTCCGAGCGGACCAGCAAGTTCGTCGCCCTCAAGCCGCTCGACGTGCCGGCGCCCCCCGCGCCGCGGCCCCAACCGCGCCCCGAGGCCCCCGAGCCCACGACGCCCAAGGCGCCGCTGGATCTGCTGGCCGAGCTCACCAACACCCCTCCCCCGCCGGAGACCCCCCGCCGGACCGTGCTGCGCCGCGTCAAGGTGTGGACGCCGATCCTGCTGCTCCTCGCCGGGGGCTCCGTCGGCGCCCAGTTGCTGCGTCCGCTCCCCGCCCCGCGGCTGGTCGCCGCGGAGGCAGCCCACTCCGTCGACGGGCAGTTCTCCATACCCTGGCCCGCCAAGGGCCAGGGGGCAGTCCGCGTCCCGGGCTCCGGCGAGGTCGGCACGTTCGGTGAGCAGAAGCCCGTCCCCACGGCCAGTGTGGCCAAGGTGATGACGGCTTACGTGATCCTCAAGGGCCACCCCCTGCGCAACAACGAGCCGGGTCCCGACATCACGGTCGACGCGAAGGCCGTGGCCGAGGGCAACTCCGAGAACGAGTCCCGGATCCAGGGGCTCACGGCCGGGTCGAAGTTCAGCCAGCAGGACATGCTGAAGATGCTGATGATCCCGTCGGGCAACAACATCGGCCGACTGCTGGCCCGCTGGGACACCGGCAGCGACTCCGAGGCCGCGTTCGTGGAGAAGATGAACGCCGCCGCCAGGGAGCTCGGGATGAAGGACACCACCTACACGGACCCCAGCGGCCTGGACGCCGGCACCGTCAGCACCGCCACCGACCAGTTGAAGCTGGCCGAGGCGGTGATGAAGAACGAGGTCTTCCGCGCGATCGTCGCGATGCCCAGCGCACCCATCAAGGGGCTGGCCGAGCCTCTCATCAACAACAACGAGCTGCTCAGCGTGCAGGGCCTCAGTGTCTACGGGATCAAGACCGGATCCAGCACACCGGCCGGCGGAACGCTGATGTGGGCGGCGCGCAAGTCGGTCGGCGACGAGACCCCGCTGATCCTCGGCACGCTGATGGAGCAGCGCGTGGAGGGCCCGGACCCGAACGCGAAGAAGAGCCTGGCCCTCGTGCTGGCGAACAGCAGGAAGATCATCGAAGCGCTACGGACGGCCCTGGCGTCCACCCCGCTCGTCCGCAAGGGCGACACGGTCGGTTACGTGGACGACGGCCTCGGCGGCCGTACGCCGCTCGTGGCCACCAAGGACCTGAACGTGATCGGCGTTCCGGGCCAGCAGTTCAAGCTCACGCTCGGCGCCGGCACCTCGCAGCTGCCGCACCAGGCGAAGGCCGGTACGGAGGTGGGCACCCTGACCGCCGGTGAGGGTGAGGGGGCCAAGAGCGTGCCGGTGGCCGTCCGGACCGCCCTGCCCGAGCCCTCCGTCCGCGCCCGGCTGACCCGCCTCGGGTGAGCGGGCCCGCCCGCCGGTCCGGCCGCGGGGCCGGGCCGGCGGGCGGGTTCCGGGAGCGTGTCGGAGGCCCCGGGGCAGCCTCGTGGCGGCCGCGTGCCACCACTCCGGGGCTCTCGGGCCTACATCTTCCGGCAGGTGACCTTTGCGCGGTGGTACGGGAAGGTGACGGTGTTGCCCTTCCAGCCCACGCTCCACGGCGACAGCTCCTTGCCGCTGCCTTCACCGAACTCCATGCCCATCAGGTCCTTCGTCTCTCCGGGCACACCGCTCACGTGGTACGGGCCGTCGTCACCCTTGACCTCCAGCTTGCCGCCGGAAAGCTGCCAGGTCCCGGAGCTGCCCTCGCGCCCGCCCTGGCTCACCTGGTACGTCCCGTCCCCCACGGTCACCGTCGCGGAGAGCCCGCGGGCGCCGGCGGCGATCGTGCAGTCCCACGTGCCCTTCGCGGCCTCCTCCAGGGACTTCTCCCCGGCGCAGGCCACCACGGCGAGCGCCATCGGCACCCCCACGGCTCCGACGGCCGCCCACTTCGTCCAGCGCTTCATCGCCCAGTCCCCCCAAGCTCTCCGACTTCCTGTGCGAGCCGGACCCTACCTGAAGTTGATCAAGGAACGCGAAGCCGCCCCGCGCGAGCGGCAACCGGCTGCCTCCCGTCAACCCGAGTCGGCCACCCAGCCGTTTCGGAGGATTTCCGTGCCGCCCGTGCGGGGGCGTGCGGCCGGGGTGCGGACCGGCCGCCACACTGGCGCGCGTGAGGATTGCCATCATGACGGCGGGATCCCGAGGGGACGTCGGACCGTACACGGGTCTGGGGGCCGGACTGGCCCGGGCCGGGCACGAGGTCACCCTGGTCACCCACGGCCTGTTCGAACCGCTGGTGGCCGGGTCGGGGGTGCGCTTCCAGGCCGTTCCCGGGGATCCGAGGGCCGAACTGCACTCGGCGCGCGGTCGGGGGCTGCACCGGAGCCGGAGCGGGGCCGCCAAGCTGCTGCGGGCCGTGGCACTGGCGAGGAGCGTCGCGCCCGGGATGACGCGGCCGATGGTGCATGCGGCGCGCGACGCGGACGTCGTACTGGCCGGGGGAACGGTCGCGCCGCTGGCCTACGCCATCGCCCAGGGCCTCTCCCGGCCCAGCATGGGCCTGTTCCTGCAGCCGCTGCACGGGACCCGCGCGTTCCCGCCGCCGATGCTCGGCACCCGATCCCTGGGCCCGTTGGGCAACCGGATCGGCGGGCACGCCGTCGCCGCGGCCGTCGACCACGTCTTCACCCGGGCAGCACGCATCCTGGCCGCGGACCACGGCCTGCCTTCGAGCCGCCTGTCCGCGGCCCGCCGCGCCCGCGAGCGGGAGGGCTGGCCCGTGTGGCACGGCTTCAGCGAGCTGGTCGTTCCCCGGCCCCGTGACTGGCGTCCCGGCCTGGGGATCTCCGGCTACTGGTGGCCCCACGACAGCGTCAGCCGGCTCCCACCGGATCTGGAGGACTTCCTCGGCTCCGGCCCCGCCCCGGTCTACGTGGGGCTGGGAAGCGCCACCACCCCCGACCCGCGCCGCGTCAGTGCCGACATCGTCACCGCCCTGCGGTCCGCGGGCCTGCGCGGCGTGATCCAGGAAGGCTGGGCAGGGCTCTGCGCCGCCCGGGACGACATGATCACCATCGGTGACGTTCCGCATTCCCTGCTGTTCCCCCGCATGGCGGCCGTCGTCCACCACGCCGGAGCCGGGACGACCGGCGCAGCCCTGCGCGCGGGTGTTCCCTGCGTGCCCGTTCCCGTCCAGTTCGACGGCCATTTCTGGGCCCGCCGCCTCGTGGAGCTGGGCACTGCCCCCGGGGTGGTGCCGTTGCGGCACCTCACCCCCGGCGCCCTCGGCTCCGCGCTCCGGCAGGCGGTGACCGTCCCCTCGTACCGCGAGCGCGCCCGGGAGGTCGCCCGCCGGCTGGCAGGCGAGGACGGTGTTGCTCCGGTCGCCGCCGCCCTGGACCGGCTGGTGGGCGCCTGACGGGTGCGGGTCGGGGGGCAGGCCTCAGGTCAGGTGGAACTGGTCGCGGTGCGCGTACAGCCAGGTCCGGAAGTCCTGGAGGCCGGGGTGGAGGGCGCGGGCGGCGTCGAGGTCGCGGGCGGCGGTGAAACCGTGCTCGCAGTCGGCGTAGTACTGGAACATGTTGCCGACTTCGTCTGCGCCCGGGAATCCGAGCGCGCGGAAGGCGTCCGCCGTCAGGGGCCGGTACCGCACGGGCTCTCCGAGCACGTCGGTCATGGCCGCGGCCATGTCGGCGACGGTCAGGTGCTCCCCGGCGATGCTGATGGTGGCGGCGATGAAGTCGGTGCCGCCTTGGAAGATGGCCAGGGCGATCCGGCCGATGTCGTCGACTGCGATGCCGGAGAGCCTGCTGTCGCCCATGGGAAAGGTGAGTTCGAAGGCGCCGTCCTCGCCGCGGCGCGGGGCGAACATCGACAGCAGGTTCTCCCAGTAGAACGTGGTCCGCAGGAAGGTGGTGGGGACGCCGGCGTCGGTGAAGAAGTGGTCGGCCTCCGCCTTGGCGTCGAAGTGCGGCACTTTGTACGAGCCCTGCAGCGTGGGCATCCGGTCGTCGTCGAGCGGAATGCACTCGCGCGTGTCGTCCAGGGTGGACCAGATCGCGTGCTGCACCCCGGCGTGTCCCGCCGCCCGGGCCAATGCCTGCGCCTGTGCCTGCTCGTGGGCCGCGGACATGTCCTCCCAGAAGTTCGTCACCAGGTAGGCGCCGTAGGCACCGTCCAGGGCCGATTGCAGGCTCGCCTCGTCGTCCATGTCCGCACGGACGATCTCCGCGCCGAGCCGTTCCAGCTGCCCGGCCCTGTCCGAATCCGGCCTGCGGGTCACGGCCCGGACCGTGAAACCGCTGTCCTTGTCCTCCAGGACGGCGCGGGCGAGGGACCCGCCCTGGTGCCCCGTCGCGCCGAACACGGTGATGACCCGCTTGCCGTCCATCGCCAGCACCTCTTCCCTGCCGCAGCCGCCCACAGAACCTGGTAGCGAAACCTACGGTCGCGAAGGCTCCCGCTCGTGCCGCACACGCCGACACCCGTGCTGTTGCCGCTCCAGAGGCGGTGCCCGGAGGTGTAGCGGGCCCCGCACGGGGCAGGCGGCAGCAAAAGGTTCCGATTCGGAGGTGAGCCTTGATGGCCAAGGAGAAGAAGGCCAAGAACATCGGAAAGAACGTCAAGGGCAAGGTCAAGGAAGCCACCGGCAAGGCAGTCGGCAACGAGAGCCTCGAAATGAAGGGGAAAGCCGAGCAGACTGCCGCGAATGCCAAGCAGACCGCCCAGAAGGCCAAGGACACCCTGACCTGACCGTCCGGCAGGCTGGGTGGAGGCCGTCGTCCTTCGAGGACGGCGGCCTCCGACTGCGCCGGCCCCGCAGGCTGCTGTGCGGCCTCGGCCCGGCGGCGCGCACGACGCGTCGGGAAAAGTTGACATGTCGGAGAGTCCCGACGCATCCTGGGGTCATGGAACCCGTCGACGTCTACAGCGCCCTGGCCAATCCGGTCCGGCGCACCTTGCTCGAAAGGCTGCGCGGCGGCGCCCGGGCGGCCGGTGACCTGGCCAAGGACTTCTCCCTGAGCCGGCCGGCCGTCTCCGAGCACCTCGCCGTACTGCGGAAGGCGGGGCTGGTCCGCGAGGAGCCCCGGGGGCGCCACCGCTACTACCACCTGCAAGCGGAGCCCCTCGCCGAGGTCGGCGCCTGGCTGCATCCCTTCGAGCGCTACTGGCACGGCCGCATGAGCGCACTGAGCGACGTGCTCGACGGCCTCGACGTGCTCGACGTGCTCGACGAACCGGGCGAGAACGACCGGCACGGCCGGGACGGCGAGGTCGCCGGCAGTGACCCGTCCGACGCCCCGGCGGGGTCCGCAGCCCACACCGCCCCCGGTACCACCACCCCCCGCACCCACACCCGCACCACAGAGGACGACGCCCCATGAGCACCGAACCCCGGACCATCCACTGCGACCGGTTCATCGCCCACCCTCCGCAGGCCGTGTGGCGGGCGCTCACCGAGCCGGACCTCCACGCGCGCTGGTGGGCCGCCGGCGACGTCCGCGCGGAGGTCGGGCACCGGTTCACCCTCGACATGGGGCCGTGGGGCCACCAGGAGTGCGAGGTCATCGCGGTCGACCCGGAGCGCATGCTGAGCTACAGCTTCGCCCCGGGCACCCTGGACACCACCATCACCTGGCGCCTCGTCCCGGAAGGAACCGGTACCCGCCTCCTCCTCGACCACTCCGGCTTCGACCTCGAATCGCCGCTGGCGAGGGCGGCGTACGAAGGCATGGGCGGCGGCTGGCCGGCCGTCCTGGAGCGGATCGAGCCGGCGCTCGACGACGCGGCCGCCCGCTGATCCGGGCCGCGGGGGCGTTCTGCGTCACGGCTCCCGCGTCCGCGGGGCGGCCGGGCGGGCAGCCGGCCGGGGGAACCGCGGTGCCCTCGCCGTCCGGTTACCCGCCCGCCGGACCGGGAGCTGGTTGGCTGGGCGGGTGAAGTACTTCGTGACGGTCCAGGCGAGCCAGGCGGACTACGACGCGATGACGGGGAAGGCCACACCCTCCTCTCCCTCGTGGAGGCGTCACGAGCTCCTGGCGATGGTCACCTTCATGGACCGGCTGAACTCGGAACTCGCCGCATCCGGGGAGCTCTTGGACGGGCAGGGGTTCACCGCGCCGGCCGAGGCCCGGTTCGTCACCGGCGGGCCCGGGCGCGAACCGGCGGTCACGGACCACCCGTACGACGACGGCGACGTCGTGACCGCGGGCTACTGGCTGCTGGATTGCTCCGGCCTCGACCGGGTCACCGAGATCGCGGCCCGCATCACGCAGTGTCCGGTGCCGGCGGGAACCCCCGAGTACCCCGTGGTGATCCGTCCGGTCGGCGAGGGCCCGCCGGTCTGAGCAACGGGCCCGGCCGGCCGGTTCCTTCGGGACCCCGTTGTCAGTGGCGGGTACGAAGATGTGACCGTACCGCTGAACAGGCACCATCCGAGGGGATCTCCATGTCCGCACCCGCTCCTGCCCCCGCCCCCGCGTCCCTTCCCTTCGCCGCCGGATGGTGCGCCACCGATCTGGGCTCCTACCGGCCGTGCGCATACACCTACGAGGTCTACCCCCTGGAGAGCCTGCCCCCGCTGGACTCCGGCCGCCTCGACGGCAGCTTCTCCTGGCTGGGCGGCCCGGGGGCAGCGGACGGACCGCAGTCGGAGCATGCGGAACAGCTCGCGCGCACGGAGGCGGCCCTGTCGGCCGTCGGCCTGCACCTGCCCGCCGACTTCCGCGCCTTCCACGGCAGCGCCGGCCTCTGCCGCGCCTTCGACGAGGTGTCGGTGACGGCCTGCTGGAGCGACCTGTCCGGCCCTCTGGAGAGCCCGGCCGAGGACGGCGCCCGCCTCGTGCGGTTCCTTCGGGACCAGCAGGACTGCGTCATCTGGTACCTCTACCTGCGCCCCGACCGCGAGGCGTTCGTGGTCGCCTCCCCTCTCGACCTCGAACGCGCCGAACAGGAGCTGGAGGAGGCGCAGCGGGCGGAGTTCCGCACCGCAGCAGCCGGTTCGCTGCTGCGGTGCGCCTCGACCTTCGAGGAATTCGCCTACCGCTTCGTGGTCGAGAACGAGTTGTGGATGCACCTGAACACCACCGGCCCCGATGCCGAGCTCGCCCCTCATCTGCAGGAGTACCTCGGCCACTACGCACCCGCGGCCGGCTGACCTCATCCCTCCGCGACGGCTTCGAGGGGGCTGAGTGCGGCTGCCCGGCGGGCGGGGACGGTGGCCGCGAGTGCGCCGGTCGCCAGGGACAGCAGGCAGATCAGGAGCAGCGTCCCCCACGGCAGGGCCAGCGCGTACTGCTCGATCGCGCCGCCTGCGAGCGAGCCGACCGCCCAGGCGCCGAACAGGCCGCCGGTCAGGCCGAGGAGGGTGCCGAACGCCGCGACCGTCACCGCCTCCAGGCGGATCATCCGCCGGATTCCGGCGCGGTCCATGCCGAGGGCGCGCAGGGCGCCGATCTCGCGGGTCCGTTCGGCGACGGACATGGCCAGGGTGTTCACGATGCCGAGCCCGCCGATCACTGCGCCGATGGCGAGCATTCCGTACATGACGCCCAGCAGGTCCGCCATGGTGCCGGCGGCCTCGCGGACGATCTGCTGCCGGTCCTGCACCTTCAGCAGCGGGTTGTTGCCCACGGCGGCGCGCAGCCGGCCTTCGACGGTCCCTGAGGCCGCGCCGGGGTCGGTGCGGACGAGGACACGCTGGACGGAGCCGGGCAGAAGGCTGTGCCCCGCCACCTCGGTCCGGGCGCCGAGCGCGTCGCGGGCGACGGGGTTGTCCCGGTAGACGCCCACGACGGTGTACTTCTCGAACTGCCGGCTCTGGCCCATGCCGGCGGCCAGCTGACCGCCCGTGGTCACGCCGGCGGCCTTGGCGGTGGTGCTGGAGACGGCGATCCGGCCCGGTCCGAGGTCCTTGGCGGAGCCGCTGACGAAGTGGAGCTTCATGACGGCGCCGACGGTTTCGGGGTCGACGCCGGAGATCTCGCGGACCCCGCCACCGGTGAACAGGGTGGAGTCCGTGACGGCGCTCGCGGTGCGCACCCCGGCGGTGCCGGCCACCCGCCGTACGGCGTCGGGGTCGACGGCCGTCATGGTGGAGCGGGTGCTGATCACGTAGTCGGCGTCGAGTCCGGCGGCGGCCTGGCGGTCGAGGGCCTGCCCGGTGGAGTGTCCGATGACGGCGAGGCCGGCGACCAGCGCGGTGCTGATCAACAGGGTGGCGGCGGTGGCCGCGGTGCGCCGCGGGTCGCGCAGGGCGTTCTCACGGGCGAGCTGCCCGGTGATCCCGCTGCGGCCGGTCAGCCGTCCGGTCAGCCGGATCACCGGGACGGCGAGCAGCGGGGCGAGGACGATCAGGGCGACGGTGAGGAGGAGGCAGTCGGCCATCGCGTCCTGCAGGTTCTCCTCGGAGGCGTCCTTGGCGCCCGTGAGGGAGATCAGCCGGCCCGCGCCGAGGGCGAGGAGGGTCAGGCCCGTCACGGCGCGGATACGGGGACGGCCGGCGCCGGAGGACTCGCCGGCCGTGCGCATCGCCTCGACGGGCGCGACCTTCGCCGCCCTGCGGGAGGGCAGCCACGCGGCGAGCACGGTGACGCCCACGCCCACGCCGAGGGCCGCCGCGAGGGAACGCGGGGCGACCACCAGAGGGCCCTGCGGCAGGGTGTCCTCTCCGGTGCTCAGGAGGCCGGGCAGCACCGAGGCGATGGCGAGGCCGAGCAGGAAGCCCGCCGCCGACGCGACCAGGCCGACCAGGGCGGCCTCCAGCAGGATGGAGCGCGACACCTGGCGGCGGGAGGCGCCGATCGCGCGCAGCAGCGCGATCTCACGGGTGCGCCGCGCCACGAGCATGGTGAAGGTGTTGACGATGAGGAACGAGCCGATGAACAGCGAGACCCCGGCGAAGACCATCGGCACCTTCTGGTAGCCCCTGGTCAGGGTGTTGACGAGGATGGCCTGCTGGGCTGCCAGGGCGGCCCCGGTGGTGGCCTCGGCGCGGTCGGCCGGCAGGACGTCGGTGACGCGGCGGGCGAGTTCGGCAGGGGCGGTGCCGGGCGCGGCGGTCAGGTCGAGGCCGGTGTAGTGGCCCGGTGTCGCGAACAGCTGCTGTGCGGTCTCCCGGTCGAACAGGGTGAGGGTGCCGCCGGCGGTCACGCGCGTGTCGTCGGTGGTGACGATGCCGACGAGGCGCTTGGTCATCACCGGGCCGTCGGTGGCCAGCGTGAGCGCGTCCCCGAGGTGGAACCGCCCGGCGGCGGCCGTGCCGCGGTCCACGGCGATCTCGCCGCTGCCGGCCGGGGCGCGGCCTTCGACGAGCGGGTAGCGGGCGTCCTTGCCGTCCGAGCCTGGGACGTAGGCGGCGGCCGGGTTCGACCAGGCCCGGCCGGCCCGAAGCGGTGTGCCGTCCGCCGCGGTCAGGACGGCCGCCCCGTCGACGGACGGCCGTACGGCGGCGACACCGGGCACGGCGGCCAGTGTGCGGACCAGGGTGTCGTCGAGCACGTCGGCCTGCTGGTCGGCAGGCGCCCCGGGCGGGGGCGTCTTCGCGGTCACGGTGACCGCGATGCCGGCGAAGTTCTTCGAGGCGGCGGCGCGGTGGGCGGCGGCGGTGGAGTCCGCAAAGACGAGGGTGCCGCTGACGAACGCGACTCCGAGGCAGACGGCGAGGACGGTCATGGCCAGGCGGGCCTTGTGGGCCAGGATGTTGCGCAGGGCTGTTCTCAGCATGGGGTTCCGGGGGGTCGGGCTCGACGGCGGCGAGCGGTGGGCCGGTTGGATCCTGGGTGAAGGGTCGAGGGGTCAGCCGGCGTGCGGGGGGCGGGCGCCGGAGGCGGGTTCCGCGCAGTGGTCCGGGTTTCCGCCGGGCAGACGCCGCATCAGGTCCAGGACCCGGCCCGGGGTGGGACGGGTCATCTCGTCGACCAGGCGGCCGTCGGAGAGGAAGACCACGCGGTCGGCGTAGCCGGCGGCGACGGGGTCGTGGGTGACCATGACCACGGTCTGGCCCAGCTCGCGTACCGAGTCGCGCAGGAAGCCGAGGACTTCGGCCCCGGCGCGGGAGTCGAGGTTGCCGGTGGGTTCGTCACCGAAGACGATCGCGGGGCGGGAGGCGAGGGCGCGGGCCACCGCCACGCGCTGCTGCTGCCCGCCGGACAGCTGTGCGGGGCGGTGGCCGAGGCGCTCGGTGAGGCCCACCATGGAGATCACGTGGTCCAGCCACTGCCGGTCCGGGCGGCGCCCGGCGATGGCCGTCGGCAGCGTGATGTTCTCCAGCGCGGTCAGCGTCGGCAGCAGGTTGAACGCCTGGAAGACGAACCCGATGCGGTCGCGCCGCAGCTGCGTGAGCTGCCGGTCCCCCAGGGTGCTCAGTTCGGTGGTGCCCACGCGCACGGATCCGGAGGTGGGGGAATCGAGTCCGGCGGCGCAGTGCATCAGGGTGGACTTGCCGCAGCCGGACGGTCCCATGATCGCGGTGAACTCGGCCTCCCTGAAGGCGATGCTCACCCGGTCCAGGGCCACGACCCGGGTGTCGCCGCTGCCGTAGACCTTGGTCAGGTCGGCGGTGGCGGCCGCGACGCCGGGCGGGGCGTGCGGCGTCGCGTACGGGGCGACGGAATGCGCGGTCACGGGGACTCCTCTTCGAGTGCGGGCGTACGTACTCGAAGGGTGTCCGTGCAACGTATCGGGGCCGGGGCCGCCGTGTATCAGTGGCCGCTCCGCTGTGCAGCAGTTCTGCAGCCGGGCGGCACCCGGGGCTTCGCAGCGGTTCGGTGCGCCGTCCGGTCAGGCCGGCAGGTGCAGCGCGGCGACGGCGCCGCCGTCCGGGGCGTTGTCCAGGCGCAGTTCGGCCCCCAGGACGCGGGCCTGTCCCAAGGCGATGGTCAGGCCCAGGCCGTGGCCCGCGCCGCGTTCGCGCGCGCCGGTGTGGAAGCGGCGCGGGCCGTGGAGCAGCAGGTCCTGGGGGAAGCCGGGCCCGTGGTCGCGTACGACGACCGTGCGCCCCCGGACGGTGACCTGTACGGGGGCGGCACCGTGCCGGTGGGCGTTGACGACGAGGTTGCCGATGATCCGCTCGAGCCGGCGCGGGTCGGTCTCCACGGACGCCCCGGCCGGGCCCGCCGCCGCGTTCTGCGCCGGTCCGTCCTCGGTGAGGGTGAGTTCGGTGTCGAGGCCGGTGCGCGCCACCGCCTCCGAGACGACGGCGCCGAGCGGCACCCGCGCGCGCAGCGGTCGCTCGGCACCGGCGTCCAGGCGGGAAATCTCCAGCAGGTCCTCGACGAGGCCGCGCAGATCGCGTACCCGGGTACGGATCAGGTCCTCCGTCTCCCCCGGCCCCAGCAGGTCGGAGGCGGCCAGCAGACCGCCGACGGGGGTGCGCAGTTCGTGGGCCACGTCCGCGGTGAACCGGCGCTCGGTCTGCAGCCGTCGGCTGAGGGTGTCGGCCATGAGGTCGACGGTGGCGGCGATGTCGGCCACCTCGTCGCCGCCGGGGGTGGGGCCGGTGCGGGCGTCGAAGTCGCCGCCGGAGATCCGGGCCGCGGTCCGGGCGACCCGCCGCAGCCTGCGGGCGAGCAGCCCGGCCCCGTAGACCGACAGGGGTGTCGCCGCCGCGAGCGCGATCAGCGAGGCCGTCACCATCGTCATGTCGAGCTCACGCAGGGTGTGGAGATCGGGGCCCATGTTGATCTGGACGGCGAGGACCGGGCTGCCGGGGCCGCCGGTCCGCTGGGCGCCCCAGACGCTCGGGCCGAGATTTCCCTCCACCCGCCCGTCGTAGGCCGTATGGCGCCTGTCGTCGGCCGGGTGGCGCAGGGCGGTCGGCAGGCCGGCCGGATCGAGCTCGGCACCGTCCGACAGCGCTCCCGTGCGCCGGTAGACGTCCGCGGCCGAGTAGAGCGCGTTGACGGCGCGCGCCTCGGCCCGGTCGCGGACGTCGTCCGCGGTCCACCGGTGGACCAGGACACCGACGGTGGCCGCGACCAGGCAGGCGGTGGCCGCGGCCAGCGCGGCGATCTTCCAGCGCAGGGACCCACGGGTCGACCATGGCCCGCGCGGCTCGTGCGGCCTGTTCGACTCGTTCGGCCTGTTCGGCCTGCTCGGCTCGTTCGGCCTGTGCAACGCGCGCACCGGCCTCAGCGCCTGAACTTGTAGCCGAATCCGCGGACCGTCTCGATCCGGTCCCGGCCCACCTTCCGGCGCAGCCGCTGCACGCACAGGTCCACGACCCGGCTGTCCCCGTCCCAGCCGTAGTCCCATACGTCGCGCAGCAGGGTGTGCCGCTCCAGTACCACTCCGGGGCGGGCGGCGAACTCCAGCAGCAGCTTCAACTCGGTCGGGGTCAGCGCCACCGGGCTTCCCGCGACGAACACCTCCATGCCGGCGGTGTCGATGCTCAGGTCCCCGAACACCAGCACCTCTGCGGCGGACGGCGAACGCCCGCCCCCGGTCGGCCCCGGCTGCGGCTCCGGGGCGGCCGGATAGGTCGCCCGCCGCAGCAGCGAGCGGATGCGGGCCACCAGCACGTACGTCTCCACCGGCTTGACCACGTAGTCGTCCGCGCCGGCCTCCAGGCCGGCGACGACGTCCAGGCCGTCGCCCCGCGCGGACATCATCAGCACCGGCACCAAACTGGTCTCCCGGACCCTGCGGCACAGGCCGATGCCGTCCAGACCGGGAAGCATCACGTCGAGGATCAGCAGGTCGAAGGCTCCGTCGCGGAAGGCCTCCAGCCCCGCCAGCCCGTCGGCAGCGGTCTTCACCTCGTAGCCGTAGCGCTCCAGCGCCAGGGCGAAGGACCGGCGCATCAGGTCGTCGTCCTCCACCAGCAGGACGCGCACGGGCTGCGCGGAACCTGCAGCCGGGAGGGACGAGGACACGCGGAGGACTCCTGTACGCACGATCACGAGGCACCGGCCCCGGGTGCGCTCACGGGCAGCCGGGGTCCGAAAAGGAACGATACGGCAGACTCCCGACCCGCCGACCCCGGCCCGAACCCTCGCCGACCTGCCGGGCCCCTCCCGCCCCCGTGCACCCGGATGCCGGGCGAGGTATCGATTCGGCTTGGGCCCTCCGGGCGACACCCCCTGTGGGGAGGGGTGGACGGGCCGCCAGAACGGGCACGGACACGGCCGGGCCGCAGCCACCGGCGTCCGGCCGGTCCTGTTGTCTCCCCCCACTTCCCCTCACTCTGTTTCCGCGGAGGTACGGCCATGATCGGCTGCGTGCGTACTTCGCCGCCAGCCAGGTCCTGCCCGAGTGGGCGGACCAGGCGCTGAGCCGGCGCGGGCAGGGGCTCCTCGGCCGCTACCAGGGGCACATCGCCTCGAACCTGCTCTGCGCTTCGCTCCCGCTGTGCTACGGCTGCGCGAACGGCGCGCAGGTGCTGCACCTGTCGACCCGGCTGACCGAGGGGGTGTTCCGCAGGCTGATGGAGACGGCTCAGTTCGTCGTCGACGTACTGGAGACCGGCGGTCTGGGCCCGGCCGGCCGCGGGATCCGCTCCGCACAGACGATCCGGCTGCTGCACGCCACGATGCGCTACCACCTGTCGCGCCACGACGCCTGGGACACGGCCTGGGGCGTCCCCGTCAACCAGGAGGACCTGGCGGGCACGTTGATGAGCTTCTCGGTGGTCATCCCGAAGGGCCTCGCCAAGCTGGGCGTGGAGCTCCCCGCGGCCGACCGGGACGCGTACTTCCACCTGTGGCGGGTCGTCGGGCACGTCCTCGGCATCGACGAGCGCCTCAACGCCGATCGGTTCGAGGACGCAGCCGCTCTGATGGACACGATCCTGAGGCGCCAGCAGCGGCCCTCCGAGGCGGGTACCCGGCTGACGAAGGGGGTGCTGGACTTCATCCGCGAGTGTCTGCCCGGCCCGATGTTCGCCGGGGTCGGCCCGAGCCTGATCCGCCATCTGGCCGGGGACCACGCCGCGGACGTCGTCTCCGTGCCGCCGGCCGACTTCCGCAAGCTCGCCCTGCAGGCCACCGACCCGCTGAGCTTCGGTTACGGCAAGAGCGGAGACGCCGTTCCGCTGCTCGCCAAGGCATCCAACGAACTGGGCCTGGCCGTCTTCAAGCAGGGCCTGAAGATGACCAACAAGGGTCAGCGCTACCGCTGGCAGGTGCCGACCGGTCTCGCCCCCGCGAACTGACCCCGGGCAGTCCCTCTCCGCTCCCTCCCCCGGCCGGGGCGGTGCGCCTGCGCACCCCTAGGCCGCCTCGGCCCGTCGGCCCGTCGGTACGTCGCCTAGGGTGGCCCGCAGGACGGCCCGTGTGCGGCGGGTCGCAACGGCCATGGATTGCAGGGGATTTGTGGAGGCACTGCGGCCCGGCGACCCGCCGGAGATCGGCGGCTACCGCCTGCTGGCGCGGCTCGGCGAGGGAGGCATGGGCGAGGTTTTCCTGGCCCGTACCGTCTCCGGCCGGCCCCTGGCCCTGAAGACCGTGCACCGCGATCTGGGCCTCCAGCCGGACTTCGCCGAACGCTTCGCCGGGGAGATACGCACCAACGACCGCGTGCGGTGCGCCTGGACGGTCGCCGTGGTGGACTTCAGCCCGCCCGGCACGGCACCGCAGTGGCTGGCGACGGAGTACGTTGCCGCCCCGTCCCTCGGCGACTGGGTGCGCACGCACGGGCCGCTGGCCCCACCCGCCGTGGTGTGCCTGGCACGGGAGCTGTCGGCCGCGCTCGTCGCCGTGCGAGCGGCAGGGGTCGTACACCGCGACATCAAACCGGGGAACGTACTGCTCGGCCCGGAGCGGCCCTACCTCATCGACTTCGGCATCGCCCGCGCAGCTCAGGACCCGCGCCGCACCCGGACGGGCGCGGTGGTCGGCACGCCCGGCTTCCTGGCGCCGGAGCAGGCGACCGGCGGCGTCGCGGGGGCCCCGGCGGACGTGTTCTCCCTCGCTGCGGTCCTCGTGTACGCGGCCACGGGGCGCAGCCCGTTCCTGGCTGCGGGTGAGGAGCTGGACCTGCCGGCCCTGCTGTACCGGATCGTCCACGACGAGCCCCTGCTCGACGGCGTACCGCAGGAGATCCTTCCTCTGGTGGGGGAATGCCTGGCCAAGGATCCCGGAGGGCGTCCGACCGCCGAGGAGATACGGGCACGGCTCGACGCCGCTGAGGGGCCGGACTGGAGCGGAGCGGTGCCGCCGGCCCTCCCCGCCGAGGTCGCCCGCCGGGAGGCCGAACTCCGGCTCCTGCTCACCCCGCCCCCTTCCGGGGCCGGATCCGTCCCGGCCCCTCCGCCTCCTCCCGGTGCGCCGCCGGAGGTCCCCGTCACGGCGCCCGAGAGAGCGCTGACCTCCCGGGCCCGGGTGTCGCGCCGGCCCGTGCTGCTCGGCGCTGCCGCCGGCGCGGCCGTACTGGCGGCCGCCGCCGTCCTCCCGCTCCGGTTCCCCTGGAGCGGCGACGGAGCCCGGACCGCTCCCCCTTCGGGCAGCCCGGCCGCCTCCCCGTCCGGTTCCTCGCCTTCGGGGCAGGCCCTGCCCGCGTCGTGGGCGGGTACGTGGTCCGGCGTCGGCCCCGGTACTCCGGACGCGGACGGCGTCCTGCGCGCCCGGACGGGACAGTTCACCGTCACGGTCACCCTCAACCCCGGCGCCGTCGGCGAGGTGGTGGGCCGGCAGGTCAGCGAGGTCAAGGAGATGGCCGGCGGACGCGACCTGGGGTGCACGGAGGCCCTCGCACTGCGGCAGGTCGGCCGGAACACCGCCGTCTTCGCTGCCGTGACCAGCCATCCCACGGACCGTGCGGCAACGTTCGACTGCCCCCAGGGCAATCTGTACGTGCTCACCATGGCGGATCCGGACCGGCTGACCCTGGAGTCGGAGGGAGCCCAGTCCGCCGGCGCCCCCACAACCCTGACCCGCCTCCGCTGAACCGGGCCCCTCCTCCGGATGTGCCGGCCGTACAACGGGCTTGCGGCGCGGCATCAGGAGTTGCGAGCGTGGATGTGTGACGTGGAGGGATCGAGGATGTCGCGCAGCCATGGGCTGCGGGCCGCCTCCAGCCGGGCCAAGGTGTGCTTGAACACTGCCCAGTCGATCCGGAACGCGTCATGGACACGCGGTGGGGGCGGATCGTCGCGAAGGACGCCGTCGGGCATGAGCCTCGGCGCGACGACGGGTGGCTGCGGCTCGGGGAAGACCAGCCGGAGCCATACCCCGAACGGCAACGGCACCGAGTACGTCCAGGTGGCGGAGGCGGCCGGGGTCCAGACCTCCCCGGTCTGCGGATGGGACGGCACGAGGAGGATGTCCGCGTCCGGGGCGGGCAGCCCCGGGCCGGCCAGAACGGCGCGCCGTGTCGGCGGGTCGGCCGGCAGCAGGCTACCGAGGGCGTGTTGGAACATCTCCGCGGCCAAGCCGTCCGGGACGGCGACGGCACGGCCCTCCGAAGCCGCCAGGAGGTGGGCGAGCGCCCGCCCGGCTGCCGCCACCCACTGCGGGCTCCACGACCACCGGTCGCCCGACCCCGGCGGCGATCCCCACCGGGTGATGGGCTCGAACAGGGGCACGCCCCTCCCCTCCGCCATCAGCTCCGCCCAGGAGAGCGGCCCCGGGTCGGTGCCTTCGACGGAGCGGCGGCACACGGCGCCCGGGGCGAGCCACGCGGCCTGCCAGAGCGAGCAGTCGTCGATCCGGCTCGCCACCGGCAGACCGCACGCCTCGCAGGCCAGGTTGGGACCGTCGGCCCCGTCGAGGCCGCAGCAGGCGCTGCCGCGCTCCTCCGGGATCAGTACGGTGCCGCGGATATCTCCGGGGGCGATGACGATCGCACCGGGCGCGCCGTCGGACAGGGCGTAGACCGGTGCGTGGACGCCACGGGCCTCTGCCTCGCCCGGCTCGAACTCCTCCCACCTCCGCCATGGCGGCCCCCAGGGCTCAGGTTCCACGGCGAAAGTACCCGGTTCCATGAGCACGGGGAGCTGAAGCCCGTTGCCGAACCGTTGGTGGGCGTGGGCCGGCAGTGCGACCTGGGACAAAGGGGCGGTGACTCCGGCTCCGCACCCCGCGCATACGAAAACGAACAAATGCCCTCCGCTCGGGAAACAGGGGCATCGTCGCAGCCCGGCGGCAGACGGCCTAGCGGTTTTTCGTCCGCCCCGACCCCTATCAGCTCGCGGTCTGGTCTCCGTCGGGTACGTCCTCGACCGTGACGAGGGGGCGGGGCAGGTCGAGCGCCTGGGACACCGCGTCGGCGAGGCCCTCGGGGTCCGGGCGTTCCGGGTACGGCGGCTGTTCGCCGTCGCCGTAAGCCTCGATCGCCTTCACGAAGTAGCTCGGATGCCAGGCGCCGACCGCCCCCTTGACCTGCACTGCGGTCACGGGGCGGTTGCCGACGAGGCGTTTGAGCGCTGCCGGGATCTCATCGGACCGCAGTTCACCCGGTACCTGGAACAGGCTGGCATGAGCACCGACGAGACCGCCGTCCCGCAGCCTCACGGTCACGGTGAGGCAGCTGGTGACGCTCGGGTAGGTGATCACGCCACCCGGGGCGACCTCTTTGACCTGACCTTCCGTGACCGTTGCCTTGTCCGGTGCAGCGGCACGGATGGTGGTCTCGTGGAGGGCGCTGTCAGCGGCTGCGCCGGGTGAGGCGGGGGCCACGGCGCCCGCAAGGGCTGCGGCGAGGACGGCGAATGCGGCTGCGCCGCGCTTGAGTTCGATCACAACCTTGCATTCTCCGTCATCGGCGCGCAGGTTCGGTCGTCAGCCGATCAGCTCCGGCGCGAAGTAGTCACGGAGTCTGGCGATCTTCCCGTCACGGATGCGGAAGATCTGCACGAGCGAAACCGAGACGTCCTCGGCGTCCCCGGCGAAGACCGTGTCGATCTCCGCGATGAACGCGTCGGGGTCGGATGTGGTGTGCAGTACGTATCCCGACTTCTCGGGGTCCGGCTTGCGGTGGTCCTCTGCCTGTCGGCGGTAGTACTCCGCCATGCCGCTGCGGATCTCCTCGCGACCCACCAGCCGCCGGGGAAAGGCCCCGCCTGCCGGCATCAGCGGCGCCTCGAGGATGCCGTCGGGCGTGAAGCTCTCGGCCAGTGCATCAGCGTTCCGGGTGAAGGCTCCGGCGTAGACGTAACTCTGGAAGATCTCCTGCGGCGTTCGGGACACGGCGGCCTCCCTGGGTGCGGATCGGATGTGGGTGTGGGGTGTGCGGGGGCGTGGGGGTCCAGATCATCACAATGGTGCCCGTGGGGGGCGGGTTTCCGGGAGGGTTGCCGTTTTCGCGCTGCGGGCCGCGGGGCCTGTCCGCGCCCGCGCATCGGCGCCATCACTGTGGCAGTTGTTACCGGGGGACGCCGCGGGCTGTGCAAGAGGAAACCGCCTGATCCGGCGAGGGGCAGGTAGGTTGCCCGAGCCGTTGAAGGGCTCGACTCGAGGAGGCAGTTCATGTCAGGAATCTCGCGGCGCTCACTGATCGGGTACTCGGGAACGGCTGCGGCGGGAGCGGTGCTCGCCTCCGGGGCGGCGGCCGAGGCTGCGCAGGTACAGGGCGAGGCGACCAAGAAGGCCGGCGCCGCGGCTGCCGGCGCCGCCGCGCAAGGCACCCAGGCCGCAGCCGCGTTCCCCCGCGGGACCCAGTTCAAGGGCACCAGCATGGTTCCCGGAGTCGGCGGCGAGGTGGTGATCACGTTCAGCGTCTCCACCGTGGACGCCCCGGCCTCGTACGACATCGCTCCCATCGAGCTCGCCAACGCGCTGAACAAGATCGCTCAGGACCACGGCTGGTCCCCGATCACCTTCTACGGCACACCCGCACCCGCCCCCCTCACCCCGTAGCCGAACCCGGCGTTGCCGTGGGCCCGCCTTGATCGTTGAAGCGCCTGTCGAGGGGTCTGCGGGAACGGGAACGGGAGCGGGTGGCCGGTATGGCAGTGGCGCGCAGGACGATCCTCCGGGCGGCGGCGTCCGTGGGGGCTCTGCCCCTGCCCATGGCGGCGGAGCCGACCGCCGTGGCGGTGTCCGTAGGGGGCCTCGGTTCCGGTCAGTCGGCCGGGGACACCGTACGACTGCGGCTGACCGCGGCCACGAACGGGGCGGCCACCGCTGTCGGGGAGCGGGTGGTCGCCGAAGTCCAGGGCGTGCTGTGGTCGCTGCCCGCGGACGGCTCCGCCGCGACCGCCCTCACCCCGGCCGACCTCGAGCCCACCCGTCCGGTGCTCTCCCCGGACGGCCGGCAGGTGGCGGTCAGCGCCTACCGGAGCGGGAATTTCCACATCTGGCTGTTGGGCGCGGACGGTTCCGGCCTGCGCCCGCTCACCGAGGGCCCGTTCGACCACCGGGCACCGGCCTGGTCCCCGGACGGCCGGACGCTGGCGTTCTGCTCCGAACGCGGCGGCGACCCGGTCGCGGGCAGCCCGTACCGGATCTGGACGCTGCCCCCGGCCCCGGGAGGTACGCCCCGGCAGCTGACGGGTCTGTCCGGACAGCAGGGGCCGGGCCAGGACGGGGCCTGGGAGGACTACGACCCGGCCTGGTCGGCGGACGGCCGCCGGGTGCTGTTCGTCCGGGGCACGGCGACCGCGGACGGCCTGGTGGCACGTGTCCTGGCTTCGGTGGCCGCCGACGGCAGCGGCCCCGTCCGCGCCGAGTACACCGCGGCCGAAGGCCGGCTGCTCGCCCCGGCGGTCTCCCCCGCCGGCCGCAGGGCCTGGCTGTGCGCCCTCCCCGGCCCCCGCCGCGCGGAGACCATGACCCTGTGGGTCGAGGGCGGGCGCATCCCGCTGGTCGGCGATCTCGCCGCCGCTCCCCCGCGCTGGATCGGCGACGACCGCCTCCTGGTCACGCTGGACGGGCAGTTCCGGGTGATCCGCCCGGACCGCGGCGCCGCCGGCGCGGAGCCGGACCGGATCCTGGCCTTCCACGCCGAACCGGACGTGCCCCGCCCCCGCTACCGGGTCAAGGACCACGAACTGGAGACCGAGCAGCGGCGCCCCGTCCACGGGATCCATCTCCCCTCCCTGTCGCCCGACGGCCGGACGGTGGCCTTCGCTGCGCTCGGCGCCCTGTGGACCGTCCCCGTGACCGGCGGCGCGCCCCGGCGCCGGGTCCAACTCCCGCCCACCGCCTACGTCCAGGGTCCGGCATGGAGTCCCGACGGCCGGGACCTGGTCTACACGCACGACCGGGACGGGCTGAACACCGTGCACCGCAAAGAGCTATCCGGAGGACCGGAGCGGGCGATCAGCCCGGGCGGCCGCGTGTACGGGACCCTCTCCCCCGACGGATCACGGCTGGCTGCCCTCGACCTGACGGGACGGCTGACCGTCCGCGACCTCGCCACCGGCAGCGAGGCCTCCCTCGCTGCCCCGCTCGGCGCAGGCGGGCTGCCCGGCATGCCCAGCTGGTCGCCGGACGGCCGCTACCTCGTGCTCTGCGACCGCAACCGGCTCAACCAGCGGTTCCGCGAAGGCTACAACCTGATCCGGGTCGTCGACGCCGTGACCGGAGCGGCCCGGCTGTACGCCCTGGCCCCGCACGTCTCGCTGTCCGACCGGTACGCCTCGGGCCCGGTCTGGTCACCGGACGGCCGGCACCTGGCCTGTGTCGCGGAGTCGGCGCTGTGGCTGCTGCCGGTCGGTCCGGACGGCGCCCCGTCCGGACCCGCCCGCCGGATCACCGCCGAGCCCGCCGAACACCCCTCCTGGTCCGGGGACGCCCGGACCCTCCTCTACCAGTCCGGCGCCCGGCTGCGGCTGCTGCGACTCACCGCGGACGGCTCCCCGGACGGACCCGCCCGGACCGTGCCGGTCGCCCTGGACCGCCGCCGGCCCGAACCGGTGGACATGCTGGTGCGCGCCGGGCGGTTCTGGGACGGCACCGGTGCCCCGCCGCGCACCGAGGTGGACGTCCTGATCCGCGGCGGGCGCATCGCGGCCGTCGAGCCGCGGCGCGCGGGCCGCACCCGGCGCCCGGCCGCGCGGACCGTCGACGTACCGGAGGGCACCGTCCTGCCGGGTCTCTGGGACGCGCACGTGCACCCGTACTGCAACACCTACGGCGCCCGGCAGGGGGTCACCGCCCTCGCCTACGGGATCACCACGACCGTGTCCCTCGGCGGCTCCGCCCAGGAACAGGCCCGCCTGCGGCAGGACGTACTGGCCGGACGGCTCGCCGGGCCACGGCTGCTGACCTGCGGGGAGCACCTGGACGGCAGCCGGGTCGCGTACACGATGAGCCGCGCCCATCGCACGCGCGAGGGGGTGGCCCGCTCGCTCGCCCGGGCGGCGGAGCTGGACTGGGACGTGCTGAAGACCTACGTACGGGCACCCGGCTGGCTGATGGCGGAGGCCGCCCGGTTCGCGCACGAGCGGCTCGGCGTGCGGGTCGGATCCCATCTGTGCGCCGCGGGGATCGCCGCCGGGCAGGACCTGACCACGCACCTGGTGGCCACCGAGCGCGCAGAGAGCGGGCACGGTGCCACGGCGCAAGGGTTCACCTACCAGGACGCCCTGGAGCTCTACACCCGCGGCCGGTTCCATCTGATCGCGACCCCGTTCACGGCGCTGCCGCTGCTCGGGGAGGATCCGGCGGCCGCCGAGGACGAGCGGGTGCGGACGCTGATGCCGCCGTGGGACGTCGCCGCCGTGCGGGCCGCGGCTGCCGTACCGCCGAGCGCCGACCAGCTGCTGGCACTGGAGCGTGAGGTGTCGGTCTACCGGCGGATCCTGGCGGGCGGCGGGCTGGTGGCGCTGGGCACGGACGCCCCGCTGGTACCGGTCGGCCTCCATCTGCACCTGGCCCTGCGGGCATTGCACCGGTACGGACTGAGCCCTGCCGAGGCCCTGGCCACCGCGACCCGCGTCCCGGCCCGGGTGTTCGGGCTGGAGGACCGGCTGGGCACCGTCGAGCCGGGACGGATCGCCGACCTGACGGTGGTCGACGGAGACCCGTTCACCGACTTCGCCGATCTGATCCGGATCCGGGCGGCGGTCCGCGGCGGCGTGCTCCACGAACGGGCTGATCTGGTCAGCGCGTTGGCCGGTGGCGGTTCGTCCCGCGCCCCGGAGCCCGAGGGCGGCTGGCGTGCCGTCACCCGCCATCTGCTCCGGGACAGCTGCTGCGGCGGCCCGGACGGGTGGGGCGTCGCGCCAGGGTAGGGGACCGGCCGGGGCCGGCGGGCGTTCCGTGTCGCCCGGCCGGGCGACACGGGGCGTGGGTCAGATCTCGAGGGCGCCGGGGAACGGTCCGTTCCCGACACCGGGCGCGGTGACGGCCAGCCAGCCGTGACCGCTCATGGGGGTGTTCTCGTCGATGTTCTCCGGGTCGACGGTCAGTGATTCCGCCACGCCGTTGGCGCTCGTCTCGCACGAGGCGTTCGCCTCGTACAGGCCGGGTTCCCAGTATTCGTCCTCCGTCTGGGGGGTCTCCCAGGGCATCGGGTCGCCCGTCCAGGCCGGCTCGCGGTAGGTCTGGTAGGAGCGGATCACCCGGCCCTGCTCGGCGATCGCCCAGCTGTGGTAGTCGTCGTAGGCGTCACGGCAGTAGAAGTGGGCCTGCCCGCAGTGCGCGCTGACCCGTGCCAGCACCTCCTCCTCGGCGCACGCGGACACCGGCCCGCCGAACACCATCCGCCAACCGGCGAACTCGGGCGTGACGAAGGCCCGCTGGACGGTCCTCTCCTCGCCTTCGGGGCCGGTCGTCACGGCCGTGCCATGCTCCACTGCCGACATGCCCATGGCCATGGTCGCGGGGATGCGGTCGTACAGCCCCAAGGCGTCGAAGACACCCTCGTACGCAGCGGCCGGCACCGCGATCCACATGAACGGGCAGTGGTGGTCGAGCGGCCGGTCGTCCAGCAGCTTGATCCGGACGAGGCGCTCCAGCGCCCGCCGGTCCCGGTCGTCCAGCTCGTCCCCGGCACCAAGCATCGCCAGCGCGTGCAACGCGTGGCGGCGCAGCGTGCCCGGACCGCCGCGTCGTATCTCCAGCAGGCCGCTGACCCCTTCGGGACCGAGCGCCTTCAGGTCCTTTTCGACCTGCCACAGAGCGTCTTGGCGGGCGATCTGCAGCAGGAGTGGCTCAAGGGGCGGGTTCTGCGTACTCATGACGCCGACCCTAGCGGGCGTGGAGGAAGCCCATGCCTCCCTCCTGGCACGGCAACCCGGCCCCGGCGGCGCGGAGGACGACCGGCGACGGTCAACTCCGGTTCCAGGCAAACGGAATGCACCGTTTTCGTTCGTTGAGCGGACCATGTCCGCCGCTCAACGGACAACGGCAGGTCAAATCCATGTTGCGTACCTGTCATTTCGCTCGTCTTGCTGGCACTCTCTCAGCCAGTCCCCCACGGCCATTAAGGAGAGAGATCCCCCATGTCCTCAACCCCCCACCCCCGCGCGCTGCGTGCCGCCGCGATCGTCGCTTCCGCGGCCATGGTCGCCATCGCCTTCCAGAGCGGCTCCGCCAGCGCGTCGGCCGAGCGGGAGGCGGGTGCCACCGCCGTCACGCTGTCGGCCGGGGCGCGCGCCCAGGCCATCAGCGCGGCGCAGAACGCGTCGGCCGACACCGCGCGCGCCATCGGGCTGGCCGATGACGAGCGCCTCGTGGCCCGTGACGTCGTCAAGGACGCGGACGGTACGGTCCACACCCGCTACGAACGCACCTACGCGGGCCTGCCCGTCCTCGGCGGCGACCTGATCGTCCACCAGAAGAAGGACGGCAGCCGCAAGACCACCAAGGCGGTCGAGGCCCGCATAGCCCCCGCCGGCGCCCGCTCCGCCCTGCGGACGGCTCCCGCCGGCGCCCGCCAGGTGGTGTGGGCCGCCACCGGCACCCCGGTCTTCGCCTACGAGGCCGTCGTCACCGGCACCCAGGCCGACGGAACCCCCAGCGAGCGGCACGTCATCACCGACGCCGCCACCGGCGCCGAGCTCTACTCCTACGAGGCCATCGACACCGGCACCGGCACCAGCGAGTACTCCGGCACCGTCACCCTCGGCACCGCCCCGAGCGGATCGGCGTACAGCCTCACCGACACGGCGCGCGGCGGCCACAAGACGTACGACCTGAACGGCGCCACGTCCACCGGCACGGGGACCCTCTTCACCGACGCCGACGACACGTGGGGCGACGGCACCCCGTCGAACCGCCAGACCGCGGCCGTCGACGCCCACTACGGCGCGGCCGTCACGTGGGACTTCTACAAGACCGAACTCGGCCGCAACGGCATCGCCGGGGACGGCAAGGCCGCCTACTCCCGCGTCCACTACGGCAACGCCTACGTCAACGCCTTCTGGTCCGACAGCTGCTTCTGCATGACCTACGGAGACGGCCAGAACAACCAGAAGCCCCTGACCTCGCTGGACGTCGCCGGCCACGAGATGAGCCACGGCCTGACGGCCGCCACGGCCAAGCTGAACTACAGCCGCGAGTCGGGCGGTCTGAACGAGGCCACCAGCGACATCCTCGGCACCTCCGTGGAGTTCTTCGCCAACAACCCCGCCGATCCCGGCGACTACCTCATCGGCGAGAAGATCGACATCCGCGGCAACGGCACCCCGCTGCGCTACATGGACAAGCCCAGCAAGGACGGCGCCTCCGCCGACTACTGGTCCAAGACAGTGGGCCGGCTCGACGTCCACAACTCCTCGGGCGTCGCCAACCACTTCTTCTACCTCCTCTCCGAGGGGAGCGGCGCGAAGACGGTCAACGGGGTCTCGTACGACTCGCCCACCTACGACGGTTCGACCGTCACCGGTATCGGCCGCACCAAGGCGTACAAGATCTGGTACAAGGCGCTCTCGACCTACATGACGTCGACCACCGACTACGCGGGCGCCCGCGTGGCGACCCTGAAGGCGACGGCCGACCTGTACGGCTCGACGGGCACCGAGTACCAGCAGGTGGCGGCTGCCTGGAAGGCCGTGAACGTCAACTGACGGCCGGTGTGGGGGTGCGGCACCGCGCCGCACCCCCACACCGCACCGCACCCCCACCCCCGCACCGCACCCTGCTCCTCGGCCGGTCGGGCGGTCATCCTCGGGGCAGCGCCCTGCGCAGCCTCGCGTCGAGCTCCTTGGCCAGCTGCGCATCGGACGGCGGGTCGTCGTTCTGGAGCTTGGCCAGTTCGGCCGCGAAGGTCCGGGTGAAGGCGCCGTAGAGAGGGGTGCGCGGCCGCTGGACGGCGTTCTCCAGGGCGGGCAGCAGGGTGGTGCGCGCGTAGTGGGGGCGGCCGTGGGCGTCCCGTGGCATCCGGTCGGTGCGCTCGCTCGTCGGGGCCGCGGTGGCCGTGCCCGTCGGCTTCGCCGCCGTGCAGGTCAGCTTGTCGTCCTCGTACGCGGAGAGCCGGGTGGCCGCGAAACCGGCGTCGAGCAGGCAGCGCTCGCTCTCCCTGCCGGTCAGGAACTCGACGAGCTGCCGGGCTGCGGTGCTCCGCTGCGAACCCCGCGCCACGGCCAGGTTCTGGCCGCCCAGCACCGCCCTGCCGGGCAGCGGGGCGACGCCGAGCTGCTCTTCGGTCAGGGACTGGTGGAGGGTGCGGTAGGCGTACGGCCAGTGGCGCAGGAAAGCGGTGCGGCCGGCCGTGAAGTCGGTGAGGGTGTCCGCCTCGTCGGAGTGGACGGCCTCCGGCAGGGTGTAGGCGGCCTGGGTGCGGTCGCGCAGTTCGTCCAGCCCCGCCTTCAGGCCGTCCACGGAGCCGGCGTAGCGGCCCTCCTCGTCGGTGAGGGCGAAGTCGTCGGCGGCGGAGGCGAAGGCCTCGACGCCGTTCACGGTGAGGCCTTCGTAGGAGGCGTCGAGCTGCGCCGTCCAGCCCTTCCGGTAGGCGTCGGACGGCTTCTTGCCCGGCGCGTCGAGGGCGCGGACCAGCTGTTGGACCACGGGCCAGCGGGTGCCCTTGGCGAGGCCGGGGTCCGCCTCGATGCCCGCGCTCTTGAGGTAGTCGCGGCGGTAGAAGAGCAGCCCGACGTCGCTGTTGAAGGGAACGGCGTACACCTTGTCCTTCCAACGGGCGGTGGCGGCCACGGACTTGATGACGTCGGCGTCGACCAGCGCGTCGGGGAGCGGCTGGACCAGGCCCGCGGCGGCGAACTCCGGCACCCAGGTGACGTCGAGGTTGACCACGTCGTACTCGGCGCTGCCGGACTGCAGTGCGCCGAGCAGCTGGCTGCGCTGCTGGTCCGCCGAGCCGGGCAGTTCGACCAGACGGGCCCGGTAGCCGGAGCCCTTGCGCTCCTGCTCCGCGTTCCACGCCGCGATCAGCTGCTGGCGGATGCCCCCCTTGCCGGTCACGTCCCGGCCGCTGGCCAGCACGATCTCGCCCGGAGTCTCGGCCGCGCCCCCCGGTCCGGCTTTGCCGGCGGCCGGTCCGCCGGTTCGATCGCCGCCGCCGTCGCATCCGGCGCCGGCCAGGAGGGCGAGGACCACCAGAGCGGTTGACGCGCCGCGCCGCCGCAGACCGTGCCTCATCCTTCGCCCCCCGTTCCGGTCCTGGCGACCTCGTCCCGCAGCCGGGCGACGAGATCGCCCTTGGTGTCCAGACAGCGCCCGCCGCTCGCCTCCGAGACGGCCGCGTCCGGTTTGCCCTTGTCGCAGCCGCCGCTGTCCAGGGAGGCCATGACCACCGGGATCTTCTTCTCCCGTGCGGACGCGAGCAGGGTGCCCAGGCGGCCGCCCTCGGTCAGCCGGTTGTTGTCCTCGTCGTCCGTGATGTAGACGATCAGCTGCGGGCGGTGGTCGTCGGTGCCGCGCCGCGCCATGTCGTCCAGGGCTGCGACCAGCGCCTGGTACGGATCGGCCTCCAGGTCCTTGACCTTGGCCCCGGCGTCGACGGTGCGGCGGGCCTCGTCGAGCTTGTGCCTGCCGAACTGCAGCACCTCGCTGTACGCCCGGCCGCCGCCCGGCTCGCTCGCCACGCCCCAGACGCCGTACTCGTCGCGCTCGCCGAGCCCGGCGAGGGACTGCCCGATGATGCCGGGCGCCCCGCCCGGACCCTCCCACAGGGCTCCCATGGATCCGGAGGAGTCCAGCAGGAAGAGCACCCGCCCGGGCCCGTTGGCTTCCCGGTAGTCCTTCAGCGCCTTGTCCATCGTGGCCGGTCGGACGGTGCTCGTGAGCGGCCCGGGGTTCTCCAGGGCGCCGAAGTCGCTGAAGACGATGCCGGCGCCGAGGGGCCGGTGGAGGGTGGACGCGCTGCGGAATCCGTCCTTCCCGAACACGGCGAGTCCACCCGGGGCCCCCGGCGCGGACGCTTGGTCTCCGTTCTGCCCGGCCGCGGTCTTCCCGGCCGCTGCCTTCCCGGCCGCATTGCCGGTCAGCCAGCCGTGGAAGCGCTCCACGGCCTCGCTGCGCGCCTTCGCGTCCCGGTCCGCTCCGCGCCAGCCGACCCGTACGAACGTCGGGGTCAGGCCGGGTACATCGGCCGGGTACGCAGCCATCCGCCGGGCCCGGGTGATGCTGTCGCAGCCGGTTCCGGTGTGGAGCAGGAACTCCGGCACCAGGACGGCGGTCCGCCCGTCCGCTTCGTCGCCGGGCAGGGTGCACAGCAGGTCCGCGCCCGTACGGGAGGGGGGTCCGCTCTGGGCCACGCTGCGCTCGGCAGCGGCCTGGTCCGGTTGTCCCGTGCCGTACAGGCCGACGGTCGCGAGGAGGCCTGCGTCGGTGTACTCCGGGTCCGTGCGCCGTATGTCGGCGCGGTTCTTCAGCGCGGCGGTCAGGGTCGCGAGGCTGCCGACCCGTTCGGAGGCCGCCTCCGCCGCCAGGTTCTGCGGGACCGCGAGCACGAGCGGCGAGTACGCGAAGGGCTCGAGGTCGGGCCCCAGCTCGACGTACGTCCGCTCGCTGGTGGCGGTGCGGGCCCGGTCCACGTCCGCCGATTGAGCCGGGATCCAGATGTCCGGCTGGGGGCCGATGTCGCGCTGCGGATTGTTGTCGTCGCCCGCCGGCCGCTGCCAGGGGTCGGACTGCCGGTTGAACGCGGCGACGGCCGCGGCGGCTCCGGCGCTGTAGACGGTGATGCCGCTGCGCCTGCACGCGCCGTCCGTCACGTTCTCCTGCGAGGTCAGGTACGCCTCGGCGGCCCTGCGGACGGTCGGTTCGAGGTCGGGGTCGGTGAGCAGGCGGAGTTCGAGCGGCGGCTTGCAGGCGGCCCCGTTCCCGCCATCGATGACGGCGAGGCAGCCGATGACCAGGCCGGCGATCGCCGTCGGCACGCCGACGACGGCCGCGAGCCGCCGCCCGGTGAGGGGTCCGAACGGGCGGGGGCCGGGCCGGATGCCCATGTCGCGTCGGCCGGCCCGGCCCGGTCTGACGAGTCGGACGAGCCGGATGAGCCGGACGAGTCCGACGGGCCGGCGGTCGGGCCGGCGGCCGGGCCGCCCGTCGCCGGGCACGTCCGGGTCCCCGGGGGACTCCGGCGGGGGCTCGTCCGGCAAGGGCAGAGGAGGGGCGGCGAGCAGTACGCCGGCCCCGGGGGCGGAGCGGCTCTGCGGCTCCCACGGCTCCGGAGGCTCGCGCAGCGTTGTGTGGTGCTCGGACATGTGGGCCCGGAGCCGGTCGGCGAGCTCGTCGAAGCCGACCTCACCGCCCTGACCGTGCAGACCGTCGCGCAACAGGCGGATGAGGTGCCCGGTGAACGGCGTGGGCGTGTCGTCGTCACCCGCGTCGATGCGGTTGTTGGCCTGCACGCTCATCAGCAGGGAGGTCCGCTGCCGCTGCGCGGTGTCGAGCGCGTCCCAGGCTGCCGAGGCGTTGCCCGCGTAGCAGCAGTCGAGGATGACGACCACGTGCTCCGCCCTGCTGCGGGAGAGCACGGTGAGGACGCTCTTCCAGGGCACCGCACCGAGGAACACGGAATCGGCGCCCGGGACGATGGTCGCCCGCCGCATCAGCAGCCAGAGCTCGTCACCCGTGCTGGGCACCGCTCCGTGGCCGGAGAAGTACAGCAGGAGCAGTCCTTCGGCCGCGTCGACCTCGGCGCCCAGCCGGCGGTCGAACTCGTCCACGGTGCGCGGCCGGGCGACGGTGATCCCGTCCTCGGGGAAGACCCCGCCCTCGCGGAGCGCGCTTGCCAGCCCGGCCAGGTTGTGCTCCACCGCCTTGAGGTCGCCGGGCACTCCGGTGGGGTGCTCGGGCTGTTTGAAGGCGTATTCGGGTACTCCGACGAGCAGCGCCCGGTTCTCCTTCCCCCGGGGGTCGAAGCGCGCCACCGGCTATCTCCCGTCACCGTCGGGCGCGACCTCGACCTCCGGGGGCTCGCCGCTTTCCACGGCGCGGCGGTTCTCCCGCCATGCGCGCACCCCGCTCTTCACCTGCTCGTACACCTCGTCGAACAGCTTGGGCGCGATCGCTCCGATCAGCACCAGCACGATCTCCAGCCCGGCCCCCATCGGGCTGGCGGGCCCGTCCGCAGTGCCCGCCCGCACCCGGATCTCCAGGCCGCCGGCGTCCCTCAGCGCCTCGAGCTTGTGCTCGCGCTCCAGCCACGCCTTCAGCGCCCCGATGTCGCTCTCGCTCGCGCCCTGCGTGAGGCGCACGCGGACAGCGGTGTTCGCCATAGCCTCCCCCTTAGCCACAACTCCCCATGATGGCACGTGATTTGAAAGCAGGGGGACCCTTCGGCAGCGAATCGGACCGCACGGCGAACCGCACGGCGGACCGCACGGCGAACCGGGCGTCGGACCAAGGCGGCGGCCCCCTGCTGCACGGGCGACCACCTTCGCGCCTTTCGCGTCTTTCGCGCACCTATTCGATTACCGGCTGTGCGCCGGCCCCCGGGCGGGCAGCCGGTTCCGATCCGCCAGAGCGCTGTGCCCGCATTACGTAGATATTCTGTGAAGTGTGATCGAGTCTGGACGACCGCGGTTCCGTCGGCGCCCCGGCCCGGGAAGACTAGTGCGGCTGTCGCCGGTCATCCTGACCGTCGTCATCGCCAGCCTGGCCTACTCCACTCCGCCAGAAATGGCCTTCAGCCGCCTCCTGCCCGCGGCGCCGGCCTTGGCCGCCGCCATGTGGCCGGTCCTGCCGACCGTCCTGCTCGGGACGGTCTGCCTCTTCCTGATGATCGGCCTCAGCCTCGTGTTCCCCGATCTGGGTACGTGGTGGACGGCCGCGGGGATCATCGCGGTCACCGTCGCCGCCGCGTACGGAAGTCATCTCCGGCTCGAGCGGGAGCGCACCCTCTTTCAGGTACGGCTCGTCGCGGACGCCGCGCAGCAGGTGGTGCTCAGCCCTCTGCCCCGCCGCCTGGGAGACGTCGAGATCGAGTCGCTGTACCTCGCGGCCGCGGCGGAGGCCAGCATCGGCGGGGATTTCTACGAGGTGGTCGACACGCCCTTCGGGGTCAGGCTGCTCATCGGTGACGTGCGGGGCAAGGGCCTGCCGGCCGTGGGGGCGGCCGCGGCGATCGTCAACGCCTTCCGGGAGGCGGCCTACAGCGAGTCCGAGATGGTCGACGTCGCACGCCGACTCGACGCCAGCAGCACCCGTTACAACGCCGCCTTTCCGCCCGACGGGCCGATGGAGCGCTTCGCCACCGCCCTCCTCGCCGAGATCCCGCACGGGGGCAGACGTATCCACATCCTCAACTGCGGACACCCGCCGCCGCTGCTCCTGAACCGCGGGAAACTCCGCGTCCTCGAGCCCGACACCCCCTCCCCACTGCTCAGCCTCGCGGAGCTGATCGGCGATCACTACAACGTCGACACCTTCAGCTTCGCCCCCGGCGACCTGCTGCTCCTCTATACCGACGGAATCGCCGAGGCCCGTGCCCGCGGGGGCGAGTTCTTCCCGCTGACCGCATGGATGCGTCGACAGCCCCCGACGCCGCCCCGCGAACTGCTCACGGTCCTCCACCGCGACCTCCTGCAGCACAGCAAAGGCCACCTCGACGACGACATCGCCGCCCTCGCCGTACGCCGGCGCGAGCCGTGAGGTGTTCTCCTGCGTGGGGTCCGGTCTGACTCGGGCGGGTGGGGTAACCGTGGAGACCGGGTGGGCAGAGCCTCCGTGTCAACCACGACACAGAGTGGAAAGGGCCCGCCAGGATGGCCATGTCCGATACGACCTTGCTCGTCCATGCCTGTCTGCGTGACGGTCGCGGCGGGAGCCCCACTGCAGTGGTGCTGGACGACGAACGGCTGAGCGATGAGGACCGCCGACGCGTGCCCGCGGAACACGGGACCTCGCACGCGGTCTTCCTCCACGTGGATCGCACGAGGGCCCGCGAGCGTTCCTCCGAGCCCTCCGTGGACGGGCAGCCCGTGGTCGGCCTGCGTTTCTTCACCCGTGAAGGCGAGCTGCCCGCCTGCGGCCACGGCACGGTCGCCGCCCTGGCCGTCCTCGCCTCCCGGGCCGGGGCCGCGGCGCCCTACCGGGCCCGCCTCCGGACGTCCACCCGCATGTTCGACGGGTGGGCGGTGCGGGACGGGGCTCGCATGTCCGCGGGCTTCGACCCCGGCCCCGTAGGCCTTCGCCCTGCCACCGCCGCAGAGCGGGGGTCGGTGCTTGCGCCGTTGGGTGGTGCCGCGCAGGACGCCGGGCCGGTGGTGTGGGTGGCCGGGGTGGGCCGGGACCGCCTGCTGGTGCCCGTCCCCGACCGCGCCGCGCTCGCGGCGATGGACCCTGACCTCGAAGGGCTCCGTGAGGCCTGCGACCGCCTGGGGCTGCTGGGCGCGTACGTCTACTCGCCGCCCTCCGCCACGGGCCGGTTGGCGGCCCGCATGTTCGCACCCTCGATCGGGGTCCCGGAGGACATCGCCAACGCCAACAGCACGGCGTGCCTGGCCGCCGTCCTGGCGCGGCAGGGCATCGCGCACGTCGCCGTCGACATGGGCGATGCGGTCGGCAGCCCCGCCACCGTCACCGCCGCGTCTCGCCCCTTCTCACCTTCAGGCCTCCGGATCAGCGTGGGAGGCACCGCCACGGCCGTCGGCCTCCCCCCACACGCCGCCCGGTCATGACGACCGGCAGGCTCCCCCGGCGCGGGAGCTCATGCCGGCAGGTGGCGGGCGAAGAACGACCGTACGAGGTCGCGCACGGCCGGTACGGTCACGCAGGGGTCCGCCCGCCCGACCATGGCGGCGCGTCCACCCCCGGTCATCAGGCCGGCCTTGTGGAGCTGCGGGACGAGGGCCGCGTAGTCGGTGAAGACCCAGTGCGCGGCGTCGTCGAGCTGCCGCCGGGTGACGGGTCCGCCGTGCCCGAGGAGGGTGGCCCAGGACCGGTCCAGCCGGGCGTCGCGGAAGCCGTCGCTGCCGGCCAGGAGCAGCGGCCGGTCCGTCCCGTCCCGGGCCACCGGGAAGAGTTCGCCGTCCATCCGGTCGAGGTACCCCTCCAGGTTGACGGCGGCGGCGATCCGCCGGTCCTCGTGGAGCGCCTGCGCGGCCGCGGTGCCGCCCGCCGAGTGCCCGTAGACACCGACCCGGTCCAGGCCGAGGGCGTCGAGGACGAAGCGGAGGTCGGCGACGCGGGTGTCGATCATCGTACGGAAAGTCGCCGCGTCGATGTCCGGGCGCAGCGCGGTCGTCCGGACCCGGGCGCGGCCCGGCCGCTCGTCGGGGAACTCCACCTCGCTGGCGTCCCCGGGGTGGTCGACGGTGATGACGGTCCAGCCGTACGAGGCGAGGTCGATCGCCAGCGAGCTGCCCATCGTGCGGGCGTCGCCGCCGCCGGGGCTGTAGAGCAGCACGGGGCTCCGGCCGGACATCGGCGGGGCGCCGGCCCGGGCGTGGGTGAGGGTGGCCGCCCAGTCCACCCCGGCGGCCGGCAGGTGCGGATGGATCAGGGGCGCGAGGAAGGCGAACTCGGCGGCGGCGCCCGGAGCGAGCTGCGGGGCGCGCGGGAAGCCGCGGCCGAACACGGTCGGCCGCAAGGCGGTGACCATGAGCTCGCGCACGCCGATCCGGGGTTCCCAGGGGTCGTTGCGGGAGCCGTCGACGAGGTGGAGGGTCCGGGCGCCGACCGGGTACGGGCCGGTGGGCGCCGGCAGCCGGAGGAGGAACGGGCCAGAGGGCCCGGCGGCCGAGGCGGAGCCGGGGGCGGCGGCGGTGAGGAACAGGCCGGCGGCGCCGGCGAGGGCGCTCTGGAGGAGGATACGGCGGCCGGGTGTGGAGGAAGCGGTCATGGACGGCATCCTGGGGGCGGGCGCGGCGCCGGGGCGAAGGTTGCGGCGGGGCCCGAAAGGCTTGCGCGGAGCGGGGGGATGTGCGTGATCCGGATCCATTTCACTGCGGACGACCTTGCCCGGGTGCGGTTCGCGCGGCGTCCCTCGCCCGTCCCCGAACTGCACGCGGCCCTGATGCTGCTGGGCGCGGCGCACGAGGAGCCGCTGCTCGGGCGGTGGCGGCACCGACTGCTGCGGAGCCTGCCGGGCGCGGTCGAACCGCTCGCGGACCTGGTGCCGGGTGGGCCGGGGGCGGCCCCCGCCTTCCTCGACGTCCTGGGCGACTCACTGGACGAAGGGGTCGCGCTGATCAGGGCGGCCCGCCCGGAGTCGGTGCGGGCCGGGATCGAGCAGGTGTACGCGCGAAGGCCGGCCCCACCGTGGATCCGGGCCCTGCACGGCGGGGACGCCGGAGCCTGGCGGATGGTGGAGCGGGCGCAGCGGGCGGCGTTCGAGTCGGTGCTCGCCCCGGTGTGGCCGCAGGTCCAGGACCTGCACCGGACGGAGTTCACCCGGCATGCCCTGGCGGTCGCCGAGCACGGCATCGGCGCCGCCCTGACCGGCCTGGCGCCCGGATCGCGGCTGCGCGGCGGAGTCTGGGAATGGCCCCTGCCGGGCGCCGGGGGCGTGCGGGAGGTCCACCTGGGCGGGCGCGGGCTGATCCTGCGCCCGACCTTCCACTGGCGTCGCGGACCGCTCGTCCAGGACCTGCCGGGTCGGCCGGCGGTGCTCTCCTATCCGGCGGGCCGGGGGCTGCCGCCCGTACCGGAGGGGGACGGCCCACCGCAGGAGCCCCTCGCGGGCGTCCTCGGACGCACCCGGCTCGCGCTGCTGCGCGCCTTGGACGAAGCGTGTACGACCACGGGACTGGCCCGCCGCATCGGCGTCGGCAATGCCACCGTCTCGGCCCACGCCTCGGCGCTGCGTGCCGCCGGTCTCCTCACCACCACCCGCACGGGCCGCTCGGTGCACCACGCGCGTACGGCCCTGGCAGAGCTGCTGCTGCTCGGCGACGCGGCCGGCGGCTGACGGGAGGTCCAGGGGCAGGCGCAGGGGCAGGGGCACCCTGTCGGCGGCCGCCGCCACCGGCCCCCGCGACGACGCACCGGCTCACGGGGCGGCGCACCTCAGGACCGGACGGGGGGCGTCCCCCCTCGCGGGGACGCGCCGCGCCGGGCGTGGTGGCCTGCGGACGGCGGCATCCGGGCCGCTTCCGCGGCGTGGCGAGGCCGGGTCGGCGCAGGGTTGACTCATGATCGGCCGGGTGAAGACCTACGGACGTCCGGCCGCCTTCGCGGTCGCGGGGCTGCTCGCCGTGCTCCCTGCGTGCTCGCAGTCCGGTGGCGGCGGGGCGGCTGCCCGTACCGGCAGCGCGGACCCCCCTCGGGCGGGGGCTGCCGGCGCGGTGTTCCGCGGGGGACACCCTGCCGCCGCGGGCGCCGGTGACCCGTACTTCCCGAAACTCGGCAACGGCGGCTACGACGTCACCCACTACGGCCTGACCCTGACCTACGACCCCGACAGCGGCCGCCTCGACGGAACGGCCGAGATCACCGCGAAGGCGACCGAGCACCTCAGCGCCTTCAACCTCGACCTCCGCGGCCTGAAGGTGCTGAGCGCCACCGTCGACGGCCGCGCGGCCGGGGTCCGGCAGGACGGGCAGGAGCTGACCCTGCAGCCGCGCGACCACCTCAGGAAGGGCACCGTCTTCCGCAGCGTCGTGCGCTACGCGGGCACGCCGGAGCCGATCACCCACGACCACGGGTGGCGCGAAGGCTGGCTGAGGACGGAGAACGGAGCCGTGGCGTTCGGTGAGCCGACGGGCTCGATGTCCTGGTTCCCGGGCAACCACCACCCCTCGGACAAGGCCTCCTACGACATCTCCGTCACGGTCCCCGAGGGAGTGCAGGCGATCTCCAACGGACAGCTGCGCGAGCAGCACACCAGCGGCAACCGCACCACCTTCCACTGGCACGAGGCCGAGCCCATGGCCAGCTACGTGGCGACGGTCGCCATCGGCAGCTACGACATCAAGACCTCCCGGACCCGTTCGGGCGTCCCCGTCGTCTCAGCCGTGGACACCACCGCGGGCGTCGACGAGGACGGGGCGGTCCTCGGCCGGTTCCCCGAGATCATGCAATGGGCCGAGGAGAGGTTCGGCCCCTATCCCTTCTCCTCCGCCGGGTTGATCGTCGACCGGGCGGCCGACGTGCCCTACGCCCTGGAGACCCAGACCAGACCCACCATTCCGGCCGGCATCTTCCACACCACGAACGTGGTGCACGAACTGGCCCACCAGTGGTTCGGCAACTCCGTCACCCCGCGGACCTGGCAGGACATGTGGCTCAACGAGGGCTTCGCGACCTACGCGGAGTGGCTGTGGACCGAGGACCACGGCGGGGCCACCGCGCAGGAGCACTTCGACCGCAACCACGCCAAGGCCGCTGACGACGACGAGTGGGACTTCCCGCCCGCCGAGCCGCCGACCGCCGCGGACATCTCCCGCCAGCCGGTGTACGTGCGCGGCGCGATGGTGATCCACAAGATCCGCCTGGCCGTGGGTGACGAAGCCTTCGGGGCCCTGGTGCGGGGCTGGACCCTGCGCCACCGCCACGGCTACGCCTCCACCCGCGACTTCACCGCGTACGCCCAGGCCCAGACCGGCCACGACCTCGATCCGATCTGGGACTCCTGGCTCTACGGCGACGGCAAACCCGCATGACCGGGGGCGAGGCGGTGTCAGGTCTTGATGCGCCGGCGGGCGCTCTTGACGAGCTTCATGTACTTGTCCCACTCCCACACGGGCCCCGGGTCCTCGTGAGAGGCCTCCGGGACCTCGACGTGGCCCAGGATGTGGTCCCGGTCGACCGGCACGTCGTACTTCGCGCAGATCGTGGCCGTGAGCACGGCAGACGCCTCGTACATCCCGTCGGAGTAGACGGGCTGGTCCACCCACCCTTCGTGTTCGATGCCGATGCTGCGCTGGTTGTACCAGACGTTGCCGGCGTGCCAGGCGACGTCGCGCTCGCGCACGCACTGGGCGATCCGCGTGCCGCTCGAGCTGATGACGTAGTGCGCGGACACGCCCTCGCTGGGGTCCTGGAACATCCGCAGCATGCGCGGCAGGACATCCGTCGTCAGGTGGATGACGACGTAGTCGATGGGGTACTCCTCGGGGCGGTCGGCGGACATGTAGTTCGTCTCGCAGGCCTCGACCCAGACGGCGGGCGCATAGTCCACCGAGGAATCCCGCCGCCGCACCGCGGTCGACCCGGCGGCGCCTCCCGCCTTGCGCACGGGAACCGCCGGCGCGGCCTGTGCCCCTTTCCCCCCGGGCCCCATCAGCTGGGACAGTCCGGCAACCGTCAGAGCCGTACTCGCCGCTCCGGCAGCGCCCCACAACAGCCGTCGCCGGCTGAGCGGGCTCTCCTCCATGACCACTCCTCAGGAAATCGGACAGACAACGAACGGCACACCGCGAAACGTGACATCCCGAAAGATTCGCGGTGTATCGGGCAAACTGATCCTTCACCAGTGCCCACACCCCAGCAAGCCGACCCCTCGCCCCCACCACGACCAAACAGCCCACACCCCTACCCCCCGCCCGTCCCGCCGCCCACCCCGACGGACGGCGCGTACGCCGCACCGACCAGCAACGACGCCCCGTCAAAACCCGCCACGCGCACGAGCCGACGGGCCCGTCCGGTGGGGGACGTCGGCGCCGTGTCCGTGGGCCAGCCGGTGGAAGATCCGGGTGATCGTGCGCCGCGCCTGCGGGGCGCATCCGCATCCGTACGGGACATACCAGTAGATTTCTCGCCTCGGTTTCGAGACGTCACCGGCAGACGGGGCAAAGGATGAGCACGGACGACCGCGTCGCGGTGGCGACCGGGATCGCACGACTGCACGCGTCGCCCGGACTCGCCGGGCCCGGCCGGATCGGCCTGGTGACCAACCACACCGGCGTCCTGCCCGACCTGCGCCCCGCCGCACCCGCGCTGCTCGAGGCCGGCGCGCGGCTGGTCGCCCTGTTCGGGCCGGAGCACGGGCTGTACGGGACCGGCCAGGCCGGCGAGAGCGAGGCCTTGCATGCGGACCCCGCCACCGGTCTGCCGGTCCACGACACGTACCGGTGCAGCGGCGAACTCCTCGACAAGCTGCTGATCGGCAGCGGTGTCGACGCCCTGGTGTACGACCTGCAGGACATCGGGGCGAGGTTCTACACCTACGTGTGGACCATGTTCGACCTGATGGTCTCGGCGGCCCGCACGGGCGTGCGGTTCGTGGTCGCCGACCGGCCCAATCCCCTCGGCGGACTCCTCAGCGAGGGCCCGCTGCTCGACCCGGCGTGGGCCAGTTTCGTCGGGCGCGCCGCGGTACCAGTCCGACACGGGCTCACCTGCGGCGAACTTGCCCGGTACCTCAACGCCTCGGCCGTGTGCCACGTGGCGGGGCGCCCGGCGGACCTGAGGGTGATCGAGGCCGTCGGCTGGCAACGCGCCCTGCACGCGGAGGCGACCGCCCTGCCGTGGGTGGCGCCCTCGCCGAACATCCCGACGCCCGCGACGGCCGCCGTCTACCCCGGGACGTGCCTGTTCGAGGGTACGAACGTCTCGGAGGGCCGGGGCACCACGCAGCCCTTCGAGATCGTCGGGGCCCCCTACATCGACTCGCGGTTCGCACCCGCCCTCGCCGAACTGGACCTGCCGGGCGTGCACTTCCGCGACCTGCGGTTCGTACCGACGTTCCACAAGCACGCCGGGCAGCTGCTGCGCGGGGTCCAGCTCCACGTCACCGACCGCGAGGCCTTCGCTCCGGTACGTACCGCCGTGGCGATGCTCCGTACCCTGCGGCGGCTGTACCCGGACCACTTCGCGTGGCGCACCGCGGACGCCGGGGTCGAGGGGGGCGACCGGCGTCCCTTCATCGACCTGCTGTGGGGCTCCGACCGGTTGCGGCGTGCCGTCGACGCGGGCGAGGACCCGCTGCCGCTGTGCGAGCCGCCGGCGCCGCCCGGCCGGTGGGCCGGCGAGGACGTGCTGCTCTACCCCTGAGACCTGCTGCCGCACCGGGCGGCCTGCTGCTGTTCCCCGAAGGAAGCGGACGCTGATGCAGAGTGCGTACGGAAGGAAACCCCGCCGATGACGGATCGCACGACGAGGTCCCGGGCCGGCATCCGCGGCTTTCGTGCCGGCGACGGACCGCAGGTGGTGGACGTGTGGCGGCGCAGCGCGCCGGCCGACTCCATCACCGCGGACCGCTTCCGCTCGCTGGTGCTGCTCGACGCCAACTTCGATCCGGAGGGACTGCGGGTCGCCGTCGAGGGAGACCGCATCGTCGGTGCCGCCTACGCGGTGCGCCGTCTGACGCCGATGTCCGGCACCGACCTGGAGCCGGAGCAGGGCTGGATCCCGTTCTTCTTCGTCGACCCGGCCGCCCGCGGGCAGGGCATCGGCCGCCGGCTGGTAACCGACGCCCTGGACTGGCTGCACGGCCACGGCCGCTCCCGGGTGGACTTCTCCTCGTACACGCCGAACTACGTCCTTCCCGGCCTGGACGCCGAGGCGTACCCGGAAGCGGCCCGGCTGCTGGACTCCCTGGGCTTCCACACCCTGTACGAGGCGGCGGCGATGGACCGCGGCCTGGTCGGCTACCGCTTCCCCGAGGACGTCGCGCGCCGGGCGGAGGAGCTCAGGGCGCGTGGCTACCGGTTCGCCACCCCGTCCGACGACGACCTGGTGGACCTCTTCGCGCTCGCCGGGAGCCACTTCGGTCCGGACTGGGCGTGCACCATCCGGGCGTGTCTGGCCGCGGGCACGCCGCTCGACCGGATCGTCGTCGTCCGGGACCCTTCGCAGCGCATGGTCGGCTGGGCGATGCACGGTGCGTTCGACGCGGTGGACGAGCGGTTCGGCCCGATCGGTGTCCTGGAGGAGATGCGCGGTACCGGACTCGGAGAGGTCCTCCTGCACCTGGTCCTGGAGAGGATGCGGGCGCGCCGCGCGCACTCCGCGTGGTTCCTGTGGACGGGCGCGCAGTCCCCGGCGGGCCACATGTACCGCAAGACCGGTTTCACCACGACCCGCGTGTTCCGCGTGATGCGCCGGGAGGCCGCTCGATGACGCCGAGGGGGCCTGCGCTCCGTACCGGCGGGCTGAGCCGGCGCCGCTTCGCGTTCGCACTCCCCTCTGCGCTGCTCGCCTCCGGATGCTCCGCACCCCACCGGGGAACCGGGCGGCCCGGGGATCCGATCGTCCTCACCCTGCTCTCCCACTACGCGAGCGGGGTGCTCAAGGAGGCCCTGCAGGGCCCGGTCGACGAGTGGAACGCCACCCACGACCGGGTCAAGGTACGGACCGAGGCGGTGGAGTTCACCGACCTGCTGACCACGTTCATGGTCCGCCAGGCCGCGGGCCGGGGTGCCGACATCCTCCACCCGTACTGCTTGTGGAACGGCCAGCTGGTCCAGGCAGGCGTCCTGCGACCCGCTCCGCCCGAGCACGCCGAGGAGATCGGGCGCGGCTACGGCAAGGCTGCGGTCGCCGCCGCATCGGTGGGCGGCCGGATCCACGGCTACCCCACCGAGGTGCAGACCTACGCCCTCTACTACAACAAGCGGCTGCTGCGCGAAGCCGGCGTCCACGGTCCGCCGCGCACCTGGCGGGAGCTGGAGGAGACCGCCTACCGCACCTCCAGGCGCGACCGGTACGGGAACACGCTGGTCCAGGGCTTCGGGCTGTCGACGGCCGACGACTCCACCACGGTCGGCCAGACGCTCGCCCTCCTCAACGCCGCCGGCGGAACCTTCGTCTCCGAGGACGGCAGGAGCACCGCCATCGACTCGCCGGCCGGCAGGGCCGTCTTCGACCTGGAGCACCGCCTCGTCGCCGGAGGTGCCAGCGCCCCCGGGGTCAACGTCTACAAGGCGTTCCGGTCCGGGCAGGTGGCCATGGTGGTCAGCGCCGGCTGGTGGACCGGGAGCCTGAAGGAAATGATGGGCGAGGACTACCGCGACGTGGGCGTCGCCCCGCTGCCCCTGCCCGAGGCGGACGGCAAGCGCGCCACGCTCTCCACGGGCTTCATGCTGGGGGTCAACGCGGCGAGCAGGCACCCGGGCGCGGCCTGGGAGTTCCTGCGCTGGCTCAACACCGAGAAGGTCGGCGTGAGTGGCGTCAGGGGTGCCCGGGCGGGCGGGAGAGCGACCCGGATGAGCTCCCTGCAGGTGTCCGTCGGCTCCCTGACCGGCCGCTCCGACGACATGCGCACGCTCCTGGGTGCGCACGGCGACGCGAACCTGCGTCCCTTCCTGGACGCGCTGGCGTACTCGGTGCCGGAGCCGAACGTGCCCGGCGCACAACAGGCCAAGTCGCTGCTGCGCAGGAACATCGAGGCGCTGTGGACCGGTCAGCAGACGGTCGAGCAGGCCCTGCGCACCACCCGCCGTCAGGTCGACCGGGAGATGTCGCGCTCATGGTGAACACCCTGCCGCCGACCACGACGGAGCGGGCGGCACCCACGACGACGCGCTCGGCCGGGCCCGTCGTCGACGGCCGCGCCCGGACCCGGCGCCGCCAGGTCGTCGTCGCGTACCTCTTCCTGGCGCCGACGCTGCTGTTCTTCGCCGTGTTCCTGATCCTGCCGCTCGGCTTCGCGCTGCTGCTGTCGACGTCCCGCTGGGCCGGGTTCGACCTCGGGGACATCCGACCGGTCGGCGCGGTGAACTTCCGGAGCCTCTTCGCCGACGGATCGACGTTCCTCGCGCCGATCCTCACCAACACGCTGATGTTCGCCCTGGGCACGGTGGTCCTCGCGCTCGCCGGCTCCGTGGTGGTCGCCACCTGCATCGACAACCTGCGGTTCCAGGGGCTGTGGCGCACCCTGTACTTCCTGCCGATCGTGACGACCGTCGTCGCCGTCGGCAACGTGTGGAAGTACATGTACGAGCCGGGCGGCCTCGTCAACGGCGCCCTCAACGCCCTCGGGTTCGGCTCGGTGGCCTTCCTCCAGGACCCCGGCACCGCGCTGCCCTCGGTCGTGGTCGTGCAGGCCTGGGCCTCGGTCGGCTCGGCGATCCTCGTCCTGACCGCCGGGCTGAAGTCCATCCCCGAGTCGTACTACGAAGCGGCGGCGCTGGACGGCGCCGGGCCGGTCACCGTCTTCTGGAAGATCACGCTGCCGCTGCTGCGGCCGGCCCTGCTGCTCGTGTGCATCACCCAGCTCATCAGCGGTCTGCAGTCGTTCGCGCTGATCATCGTGATGACCAAGGGCGGGCCGGGCGGCGCGACCGACGTGGCTGCCCTGGAGATGTACCGGCAGGCCTTCTCCTACGGCCGCTGGGGCCCGGCGAGCGCCGCCGCCTTCGTGCTGTTCGTGGTGGTCCTCGTGGTCACCCTGGTGCAGTTGTGGATCTTCCGGCGCAAGGGGGAGGACGCATGATCCGCCGCCGTTTCCCGTGGTTCTCGTATCTGGTGGTCGTGACCGGCGCCGTGCTCACGGTGGTGCCGTTCCTGGACATGGTGATGACGTCGTTCAAGGGGGCCGGGGAGGCCGGCACGCTGCCGTACCGGTTCCTGCCGAAGGCGTTCGACCTGTCGAACTACCGGGCGGCGATCGAGCAGCTGGATCTTCCGGTGCTCTTCCGCAACAGCGTCATCGCCACCGCTGTGATCACCGGTTCGGTGCTGCTCACGTCGTCACTCGCCGGCTACGCGCTCGCCAAACTCCGCTTCCCCGGCCGGACGTTGATCTTTCGGCTCGTGCTGTCGACGATGATGTTCCCCCCGTTCCTCTTCTTCATCCCGCACTTCCTGATCCTGGTGCACTGGCCGCTGGCGGGCGGCAACGACCTGTTCGGACGCGGTGGGGCGGGCCTGACCGTCAGCATCGCGGCGCTCGCCGTGCCGTTCCTGGTCAACGGCTTCGGGATCTTCCTGATGCGCCAGTTCATGGTCTCGATCCCGGACGAGGTCCTGGAGGCCGCGCGCATCGACGGCGCCGGCGAGTTCGCCGTGTGGTGGCGGATCGTCGTGCCGCAGACCAGGCCGGTCGTGCTGACGCTCGGTCTGCTGACCTTCGTCAACGCCTGGAACGAGTACATCTGGGCGCTGCTCGTCTCGACCGCCAACCCGGACGTGATGACCCTGCCCGTCGGCATCCAGCTCCTGCAGGACTACGTGGACCCGACGCGCACGATGCCGATCGTCATGGCCGGTCTCGTCCTGAGCGTCCTGCCGGTGCTGGTCCTCTTCCTGCTGCTGCAGAAGTACTACATCCGCGGTGTGATGCTGAGCGGCCTCAAGTGAGAGGCCGGTCCGTCGTCTCAGGTCCCCTCGGGCTGCTCTTCCTCTTCTTCCTGGCCTCCGCCTCCGCCCTCGCCCCGGCCGGCCCGGCGGGACGGGGAGCGACCGGTCCGCCGGCGGCCGGCGCGGCCGCGGTCGCCCGTGGCTCCGGCACCCCCCTGGCCGGGTTCATGATCCAGTCGACCGCCCGGGTGGCGGACCCGGCGGCCGAGGTGTCCAGCCCCGGCTATCCGACGAAGGGCTGGTACCGCGCCGGCCCGCGCTCCACCGTCCTCGCGGCCCTGCTGGCGGCCGGCATCCACCCCGACCCGTTCCGCTCCACCCAGCAGAAGCTGATCCCCGCCGCCGATTTCGCGGTGCCGTGGTGGTACCGGTCCGACTTCTCGGTCGACGGACGGGGCACCCGCACGCATCTCGACTTCAGCGGGGTGACCTCGGCCGCCGACGTCTTCGTCAACGGCCGGCAGGTCAGGACGGCGAGCGCGGTCGCCGGGACCTACACGCGGCACGAGCTCGACATCACTGCTCTGATCAGGCCGGGCACCAACACGGTCGCCTTCCGGATCCGGCCCAACGATCCGCGCAAGCACCTCACCGTGGGCTGGCTCGACTGGCTGCAGCCGCCACCGGACCGGAACATGGGCATCGTCCGCGATGTCGTGGTCCGCCACAGCGGCCCGGTGGCCCTGCGTGACGCCCACGTCGTCACCGACCTGGCCGTGCCGTCGCTGGCATCCGCGGATCTGACCGTCAAGGCCCGCCTGCGCAACGACTCGTCCCGCACCGTCACGGCGGTCCTCTCCGGCACCGCCGGGCCCGCGGCCCTCAGGCGGCAGGTGACGCTGGCGCCCGGGGAGAGCCGCACGGTGGTCTGCTCCCCCGCTGACCACCCCGGGCTCCATGTGCCTGCGCCACGCGTGTGGTGGCCGGCCGGGACGGGCGGGCAGCCCCTGCACGACCTCGACCTGACCGTGGCGGTCGACGGTGTCACCTCCGACACCGCCCGCACCGCCTTCGGGATCCGCGACGTCCAGGCACCGGTCAATGCCGACGGCGCACGCCAGTACCGGATCAACGGCCGCCCGCTGCTGGTCAAGGGCGCGGCCTGGTCCCCCGACGAGTTCCTGCGCTGGGACCCCGGCTACGCCGAGGACCGTATGCAGTACGTCCGTGACCTGGGTCTGAACACCCTGCGCCTGGAGGGCCACCTCGAGCCCGACGAGTTCTTCGAGCTCGCGGACCGGTACGGAATCCTCACGCTCCCCGGCTGGGAGTGCTGCACCAAGTGGGAGGGAGAGGTCAACCGCGAGGGGTCCGGCGAGGAGTGGGACGCCGCCGACCACGCGGTCGCCCGGGCGTCGATGGCAGCCGAAGCGGCCCGGCTGCGCAACCACCCCAGCGTGATCTCGTTCCTGATCGGCAGCGACGCGGCGCCGAACGCCGAGATCGAGGCGGAATACCTCCAGGCGCTGCGGGCCGCCGACTGGAACGTGCCCGTCATCCCTGCCGCCTCCGAGGAGTCGGCGCCCGTCACCGGCCGCTCCGGGATGCGGATGACCGGCCCCTACGACTGGGTGCCGCCCGGCTACTGGTACGACAAACGCGAGGGAGGAGCCACCGGCTTCAACTCCGAGACCAGCGCCGGCCCGAGCATCCCCACCCTCGACACGCTGCGGCGGATGCTGACCCCGGACGAGCTGGAGACCCTCTGGAAGCAGCCGTCCGCTCCCCAGTACCACCGCTCCCCCTCATCCGTGTTCTCGACGCTCACGCTGTTCAACGCCGCGCTCGCCGGCCGCTACGGAAGCCCGGCCGATCTCGACGACTACCTGCGCAAGGCCCAGCTCGCCCGGTACGAGAACGTGCGGGCGCAGTTCGAGGCGTACTCCCGCAACGCCGAGGACACCACCGCCCCCGCGACCGGTGTCATCTACTGGATGCTCAACAGCGGCTGGACCTCCCTCCACTGGCAGCTCGTCGACCGCTATCTCGACCAGAACGGGGCCTACTTCGGCGCGAAGAAGGCCAACGAACCCCTCCACGTCCAGTACGGCTACGACAACCGCACGGTGAGCATCGTCAACAACCGCCCGACCGCCGCCTCGGGGCTGAACGCCCGGGTCACGCTCTTCACCACGGACGGGACCGAGACGTACGACCGCACGGTGACCGGTGTCCACGTCGAGGCCCGCGGCGTGACCAGCACCTCGCTGACCCTCCCGGCCACGGTCCCCGGCCCGGCGGGGACGTATCTGGCCCGGCTGCTGCTCACCGATACCACCGGCCGGGAGCTGAGCCGCAACGTCTACTGGCTCTCCACCCGTGTTGACGTCCTCGATCACGCCCACGGCGACTGGTACCACACGCCCACCAGCTCCTACGCCGACCTGACCGGACTGGGCTCGATGTCGAAGGTGCCCTTGCGCGTGACAGCGGCAACGGAGCGCACCGCGGCCGGAACGTCGACGACGACCGTGACCCTCCGCCACCCGGGCACCACGAAGACCCCCGCTCTGCTCACCGATGTCGACCTGGTCTCCGCAGACGGGACTCCCCTCCTGCCCGTCCGCTGGAGCGACAACCAGAGCAGCCTGTGGCCGGGCGAATCGGTGACCCTGAAGGCCACCCACAGGACGGTCGATCCGCACGGCACCCCGCGCGTACGGGTCTCCGGATGGAACGCCCGGGCCGTCACCGTCCCGGCCGGCTGACCCCGGGCGCCCCCTCTGCTCGGCAGCCCCGTGGCAGCCTCAGTTGCACCGGCCGCTGCCGCTGTGGCACGGGACGTACTCCGGGCCCGGGCGGGGAGCCGGGGTCGGGTGGGCTCGGTCGTAGTCGTGCTGGGCAAGGACGAGGAGGGCGGCAGCCGCGGCCGCGGCCAGGAATTGGGACACGGCCGTCCAGCGGGCGCGGGACAGCATCGCCAGACCGGCGAGGACGAGGGTCGCGAGGAGGAAGTGCGACATCCAGGCGATGTCCGCGAGCCGGGCCGCGTCGATCCGCTCCTGGTTCCCCTGCGCAGCCCATGCCTCCATGCCGTATCCGAAGGCGGCGAGCAGGAACACGACCACTTCCACCAGGAACAGCAGTACGGCGACGGTGACGTCCGCGCCGGTGGACGTCCTGTGCGTCCAGGGCCGGTTGCGGCGGCGCTTGGGTGCCGGCGGTGCCGGGGCTGCGTGCGTCATGGGCCCACCCTGCCGGGCAGCCGCCGGACGTGCATGAGTACCCGTACTCAGAGCCGGGCGGCGGCCGGCCGGGCTCAGTCACCTGCGGCTGAGCCCGGCGGCAGCGCTGGAGGGCCGCCACACCCGGCGGTCCGGCGGCCGGGCTACTTCTTGATCTGGTTGAGGCAGAGCACGAACTGCTTGCCCGAGCTGCGGCGGGAGCCCCGGGTCTGCTCGTAGTAGCCCATGTCCGACTTGCCCTCGCAGCGGTGGGTGTCCAGCGTGCCGGATATCACCTCGACCACCTTGTACGTGGCCCCGGCGGCACCGCAGTCCACCACCTGGAGGTCCAGGCTCGCCTCCGTGGTCCCGTTGTTCTTCAGGCAGTCCCCGGCCTTGGCGTGGTCGGCGTCGTCCTGGCTGAGGAAGTACCCCACGGCGCAGGCGATGAGGACGATGACGACGCCGATGCCCTTGAGGATCTTCATGATGCCGATGCCGCCGCTCCGGGCCGGCGGAGCAGGCGTAGCCCCCCACTGCTGCTGGGGCGGCGGCGGCATCTGCATCTGCGGCTGCGGCGGGTACATCTGCTGCTGCGGCGCTCCGCCGTACGGCGGCTGAGGCTGCTGCGGCGGATACGCGTACCCGGGCTGGGGCGGATACCCCTGCGGCTGCTGGGGGTAGGGGCCGGGCTGGCCGTACGGGCCGGGGCCCTGCTGCGGCGGATAGGTCATACGGGAATCCCTCAACGATCACGCGATACGTCAATTTGACGTGGGCACGCTATAGCAATCGATCACCATCCCTGCAATCCGTCCGCCGCCGCGCGGCTGCGCCCGCCCCGGTCCCGCGGGCCGTACGCCGCTCAGGACTGCGTGCCCGCCCGCTCGCCGGCCCACCGGCGCAGGGAGGCCGTGGCCCGTTCGCCGTCGGCGGGACGCAGGCCGCCGATGGATATGTGGTGGTTGCCTGCGGGGACTTCGTAGGCGGAGGAGTCACGCGTGCCCGTGCCGAGCCGGAAGGGCTCCGCGACCGCTATGTCGTTCTCGCCGTTGACGAACATCAGGGAGGTGCCGTGGAGCCGCACCCAGCGGTCGATGTCCGCCATCGCGCCGGCCTGGAACCGCAGGGGAATGTCCCGCGGTACGTAGGAGCGGACGTCCTGGACGCCGGGGTGACGCAGCAGGCCCTCCAGGTGCGGAGCGGCGAAGTGCGCGTACCCGAGCTGCGTGCCGAGCTGGTAGAAGTACGGGGTGAACGCCTGGAGCGTCTGGTCGGTGTAGACGGGGAGCTGGGTCACCTCGGCGACCCAGGTGTACAGCGCGTCGTCCGTGGCGTCGGCCGGGGGAACCGATGCGCAGCTGCCCTCGGGCTGATGCATCCAGAACATCATCGGCAGGCGCAGCACGGCGAGTTCGAAGGCGCGGTCCGTGCTGCCGATGGTCTGGAAGGTGGCCTTCGCCTCCGCCGCCCACCGCCCGTACCGCTCGGTCATCGCCTCGCGGCGTATCAGGGCCTGCTGCTGGGCGGACTTGAGGGCGGCGCGGCATTCGGCCGTGCCGAGCCGTTCCAGCCGGGCGTCGTACGCGCTGTCGTCCTGGTCGTCGGTGTTGTTGGGCGCGCCGTAGGCGACCGTGCCGGCCACATCGTCCGGGTAGAAGCGCCGGTGGTAGACGGCGGTCATCCCGCCCTTGCTGCCTCCGGTCGATATCCACGAGCCGCGGTACAGCTGCTTGAGCGCGGTGATCAGCCGGTGGTGATCGCTGGCGGCCTGCCAGATGGTGAGCGTGGACCAGTCGGCTCCCCCGGGCCGCGACGTTCCGAAGAACCGCTGCTCGGTGGTGATCTGATTGGCGTCCAGCAACACGGCCGGCTCCGACAGGCGCTGCGGGGACGATCCCAGGTCGTATCCGCTGGAGTACAGCACCATCGGCTTCTCGACGGACTTGTGCACCAGCGTGACCCGCTGCTCGAAGGACCCGCGACCGGGATGGCGGTGGTCGGTGGGCTGGCGGAAGGACAGGTCGAGCACGGTCTGCCCCGGGGCACCCGGGCGTTCGCCGAGCAGACGCATCCCGGGGACCGCGGCGATCCTGGCCCGGATGTCCCCGTCGGCCGCGGTGCCGGCCGGCCGGGCCAGGGCGGGGGCGGACACCCCCGTCGCCGCCAGCACACCGCACACCACCACCATGACCAGGCGTTTCATCGTGTTCTTCATGCCTTCCAGAGAACACCGTCCGGCGGCGGTCGCGGCTCCCCCGAGCGGGGAAAAGATCTCCCCCTCATGGGGGAGGACCGCCTGCACGTGATGTGCAAGCGCCCCCTTCAGTACCCCGGGCCGACGTCGTCCGCCGGCGGCAGGAATTCGGCGATGATCTCGGTGCCGAGTGCGTACGCCGGGACGCCCGCGGTGATGAGCGCCGTCTCGGCGACCCCGATGAGGTCGGCGATGCCGGCTCCGGCGTGCAGTGCGCCCTGGGCGTGGATCCGGGCGGGGTGCTCCCGGCCGAGGGCCAGCAGCTGCCCGAAGTGGACGAGCTGCTGCACGCGCGCCCCCAGCGGATTGCCGGTCAGCACGATGTGGCGCAGCGCCGCGATCGCCTCTTCGGTCGGAAGCCGGCCGAACTCCTCGGCCAGGCGCAGCCTCTGCTGCACGCCGCCGGGCACGGCTCCGAGGGTGGAGCGGTAACGGTCGCGTACGGCCTCCGTACGGGAGGCGAGGGTGTCGTCGGTCATGACGCGACCCGCGCGATCGCGGCGCGGACGGCCTCGCGGGCGCCCGGGGGGAAGTCCACTGCGCCGCCGATCGCCGCGGCGGCGATCTCGGCTTCGGCGCTCTCCTCGATCGCCACCACGAGGTGGGCGGTGGCCGCCGCATCGGGGCCGAACACCAAGAGGCCGTGGTTGGCCAGCAGGACCGCGGCCGTCGTCGGGCGCCGTTCCAGCACGTCGACGATGCCGCGCACCGACACGTCCGATCCGCGCGGCCCCCAGGGAACCACGGGGACCTCCTCGGCCTGTCCGAAGCGCAGCATCGGCTCGGTGCGGCAGGGCAGCGGCCGGTGGGCCACGGCGAAGGCGGTCGCGGAGGGCGAGTGGGTGTGGATGACCGCGCCCACGTGGGGGCGGGCCTCGTACACGGCGCTGTGCATGGCGATGATCTCGGCGCTGACGGACTGCAGCCGCCCTTCGAGGACCTGCCCGTCGAAGCCGACGGTCGCCAGCTGTTCGGGCCGCAGGCCGCGGACGAACCCCGGAGTCAGCAGGAGGCGCTCGCCGTCGAGCCTGGCGCTGAGGTTGGCGTGTCCGGAGTGGGACATCACCCCGGCCGCGAAGAGGCTCTCGGCGGCTTGCACCAGCTGGTCGGCCCGCTCTTTCCGTACGACTGCATCGCTCATGGCGGTGTCTCCAAGTGTGTGCTGCCAGCGGCCGCTCGTTCGCCGCTGTCCACGTGCCGACCACTCTTCAACTTGAACTAAGGTTCAAGTCAAATGCCGGGACCGACGGGGAGCTCGGGGAGCAGGAGGAGGGGAACGTGCGCATCACGATCGGCCGGCTCGCCGAGATCACGGGAGTGCCTGCTTCGGCCATCCGGTACTGGGAGCGCCACGGCCTGCTGCCCGTGCCCGAGCGGGAGAGCGGGCAGCGGCGCTATCCGCCGGAGGCCGCCGAGCGGATCACGGTGCTGCGCAAGTGTCAGCAGGCCGGGCTGACCCTGGTCGAGATCGGCGAGTTCCAGCGGGAGCAGTCGCGCAGAGCGGCGGTGATCCGCGCCAAGATCACCGAGATCGAGCAGCGCATGGTCGATCTCGGCCACGCCCACCAGCTCCTGACCCATGCCCTCAAATGCAGCGAGGAAGACATCGTCAGGTGCCCGAAGTTCCGGGAGCAGATGGCGGGGTGGCAGGTGCCCGACCCGGCGCCGTGAGGCGTGTCGAGGGCAAGCGCGTACACCTCGGCGGGGCAGGCCGGCTCCGGTGTCGGCGGCCGTTGTCAGTGCCTCGCGAGAGGATCTCCTCATGACGATTCTCACCGCCGAAGAGGCGCTGTTCAGCCTGTCCGACCGTGCCGCGTACGAGGCCGCGCTGCGGCGCCTGCGCGAGGCCTCGCAGGCGTACTACGGCGACGGCGACAGCGATCTCGACGACGCCTCGTACGACCGGCTCAGACTGGCCGTCCTCGCCTGGGAGGAGGAGAACCCCGCAGAGACCGGCGAGGACTCCCCGACCGGTCTGGTAGCCGACGGCGCTGCCCCCGTCGGGGACGTCGCGCACACCACCCGGCTGCTGAGCCTGGACAACGTCTTCGACGCCGACGGGCTGGTGGCCTGGGGGGCGTCGGTCCAGCGGCGTCTGGGGCGTGCCCCCGAAGGCGGGTTCACGGTCGAGCCGAAGATCGACGGGGCGGCCGTTGCCGCCCGCTACCGCGGCGGGCGCCTCGTGCAGGTCATCACCCGCGGCGACGGCAGCCACGGCGAGGACATCAGCCACGTCATAGGCCAGATCGACGGTCTGCCCGAGCAGCTCGCCGCGCCGGCCACGATCGAGGTCCGGGGCGAGGTCGCCTTCACCCAGGCGCAGTTCGAGGCGGCGAACGCCGTGCGGGCCGCGCACGGCGCACCGCTCTTCGCCAACCCGCGCAACGGCACGGCGGGCACGCTGCGGGCGAAGGACCGGCCGTACCGGCTGCAGATGACGTTCTGGGCGTACGGTGCGGTGGAGCTGGACGGCGAAACGTTCCTGCCCGGCGGTGCCACGCACGCCGAGGCCCTCGCCGCGGTGGCCGCCGCCGGCGTGCAGACGACGGCGGCCTCCGCGGCCGGGCTCCGTGTCGTCGCCGACCTGGCCGAGGCGCAGCAGCGGGTCGACGCGATCGCCGCCATGCGCGAGCAACTGCCCGTCGGGATCGACGGAGTGGTGGTCAAGCTGAACGACACGGCCGAGCAGACGGCGGCCGGCTTCGGCACCCGCTTCCCGTACTGGGCGATCGCGGTCAAGCTGCCCGCGGTCGAGCGGCAGACGGTGCTGGAGGACGTCGTGTGGGAGGTCGGCCGTACGGGTGTGCTCGCCCCGACGGCGGTCCTCAGGGCCGTGGAGATCGACGGCTCCACCGTCACGCGGGCCACCCTGCACAACCCCGCCGACATCCGCCGCCGCGACCTCCACCTCGGCGACACCGTGACGGTGTACAAGGCCGGCGACATCATCCCGCGCGTCCGGGCGGCCGTGGTCGCGCTGCGCCCCGCCGGGGCGGAGCCGGTGCCGCTGCCCGGGGTGTGCCCGCGCTGCGGCAGCGAGATCGACAAGGCCCAGGAGCGGTGGCGCTGCGCGAAGGGCACCTCGTGCGCCCTCCCGGCGCTGATCGAGTACGCCGCCGGGCGCGAGATGCTCGACATCGACGGCCTCGGCAAGACCTATGTGGCGGCGCTGGTCGAGTCCGGCGACGTCACCGACGTCGCCGACCTGTTCACGCTCACCGTCGAGCAGCTCACGGCCGCGTCCGGCAGCGCCAGGCGGGGCGCCAAGCTGGCCGAGCAGATCACGGCCGCCAAATCCCGTCCCCTCAGCCGTGTCTTCTGCGCCCTGGGCGTGCTCGGCACCGGGCGCAGCATGTCGCGGCGCATCGCCCGGCACTTCGGCACGATGGAGGCGATCCGGGAGGCCGACGCGGCCGCCATGCAGGACGTGGAGGGGATCGGCCCGGAGAAGGCCCCGGTCATCGTCGAGCAGGTCGCGGCCCTGGCCCCGGTCATCGACAAGCTGATCGCAGCCGGAGTCAACCTGGCCGAGCCGGCGGAGCCTGCGGCCGCGCAGGGTCCGGGGCCGCTGGACGGCAGGGTCGTCGTGGTCACGGGCAAGATGGCCGGCCCCCTGGAGGGCTACGGACGGACCGAGATGAACGCGCTGATCGCGAAGGCGGGCGGGCGCGCGGGCAGCAGCGTCAACTCGAAGACCTCGATCCTGGTCGCCGCCCCGTCCGCGAGCGGCAAGCCCAGCTCGAAGGCGGTCAAGGCGGCCGAGCTCGGCGTCGAGGTCCTCACCCCGGAGGCCTTCGCCGAGCTGGTCGCCGACCACCTGGACTGAGCAGGCGTACGCCCCCCCGGGCAGGCGGCGCGCGGTTTCCGCCTCACCTGCCCGCGGGTTCGCGGCGGCGGAAGGCGGCCCGGTAGGCGCTCGGGCGGTGGCCGGTGTGGCGGGCGAAGAGGGCGGCGAAGGTGCCGGGGTCCCGGTAGCCGACGGCCGCGGCGACGGCGGCGACGGTGCGGTCGGTGGTCTCCAGGAGGTGGCGGGCGCGGCGGATGCGCGAGGCCTGCAAATGGGCCAGTGGGCTGCGTCCGGTCTCCTCGGCGAAGCGGCGCAACAGGGTGCGGGTGCTGACCTGGAAGGCGGCCGCGAGCGCGGCGAGGTCGTACGGCTCGGCGAGGTGCTGGTCGAGCCGCCGCATGACCCGCTGGGAGAACTCCCGGCCGGGCTGCGGCAGGAGCCGCGGGTCGACGTACGGGGCCTGGGAGGTCCGCGCGTCGTCGACGAGCGCCACCCGGGCGGTGGTGCGGGCCACCCGGGCGCCGTTGTGCCTGCGGATCAGGTCCAGTGCGAAGTCGTACATGGCGGAGAAGGCGGCCGTGGTCGTCACCCCCGTGTCGGTGACGACCAGGTGCTCGGGGCGCACGTCGGCCTCCCGGCAGCGCCTGGCCAGTTCGGCGGCGTGCAGCCAGGAGGTGGTGGCCCGGCGCCGGTCGAGGAGCCCGGCCTCGGCGAGCAGGAACGCGCCGACGCACAGGGAGACGACGGCGGTACCGGCGGCGGCCTGCGCGCGGATCGCCGCGATCTCGGGGGCCAGCCGGGCGAGCCGAGCGTCGAGGCCGGCGTCCGGGCGCAGTTCGAAGCCGGGGACCACCAGGACGTCGACCTCGCGCAGGGGACGCACGTCCAGGACCGCGCCGCCCGAGGCGGTGACCCGGCGGCGGGGCGAGAGCACCGACACCCGGTAGCCGGGCGCGTCCGGTCCGGCCACGTGCCCGGCCATCGTCAACAGGTCCGGGACGCCGAACACTTCGGACGCGAAGCAGTCCGGGTACGCCAGGACCCCGACCCGCAGCGCACCCGGTCCGGCGCCCCGACCCGCACCCGCACCGTCCTCCGGCTGCCGTGCCGCCTCTGCCGCCGCCTGCGCCATCGCTCCCGTACTCCTCCGGTGTCGCCGGCGGCCGCGGATCGCCGACCGCGTACCGCTCGGCCTGGTCCATCCGGCTTGCGCGTGGCGAGATTACCCCCGCCCTTGGCGATCCGGCCCCTCATCCGGCGGCCTGTCCCGGGACCAGGCTGGCCCCATGAGCAACGACGATCCGATCACCGACTTCACCCGCCGGAGCGTGGCCGTGGAGGGGGTGGAGAAGACGGTGTACGTGGCCGGGGCCGGGCCCGCGGTCGTGGTGCTGCCCGAGATGCCGGGCATCAGTCCCGATGTCCTGCGGCTCGCGCGCTGGGTGCGGGACGCGGGCTTCACCGTCCACGTGCCCTCCCTGTTCGGGACCGACGGTGCCTTCCCCACCGTCGAGGGCGGCCGGGAGGTGGTCCGCCGCGCCTGTGTCAGCGCGGAGTTCCGCGCCTTCGCCGGGGGCGGCACCAGCCCGGTGACCCTCTGGCTGCGCGGCCTGGCCCGCCAGGCCCACCACGCGTGCGGCGGGCCGGGGGTGGGCGCGATCGGCCTGTGCTTCACCGGCAACTTCGCCCTCACCATGGCCCTGGAACCCGCGGTGATCGCCCCCGTGGTCAACCACCCCTCGCTGCCGCTCGACGACCCCGGCGGACTCGAACTCGACGCGGCGGACGCGCGCGCGGTACGCGACCGGCTGGACCGCGACGGACTCACCGTCCTGGCCTACCGCTTCGAGGGCGACCGCTGGTGCACGGGGCAGCGCTTCGCCGCCTACCGCGCACTGCTCGGTGACGCCTTCGACGGGCGCGTCCTGTCGGACAGCGCGGCCAACCCGGCACCGCCGCCCTTCTTCGCCGACCTGGTGGAAACCCCGCACAGCGTCGTCACCGCCCATCTCGTCGACGAGGCCGGCCACCCCACCGTCCGGGCCCGCGACGAGATCCTCGCCTTCCTCACCGAACGCCTCCACCCGGACGGGAACCGGCCCGGGCCCGCCACCTGACCGGGCGGCGGGCACGGTGGAGCGCGGGTCAGAACCAGTGCAGGCAGTGCGGGGTGCGCTCGGCGCGGAAGAGGGCGTCGGCGAGGACGGCTGCGCCCGGGCGGTGGGCCCGGACGTGTCCGGCGCGCACGAGCGTGCTCGGGGCGGTGCCGCCGAGGTAGATCGAGCCCAGGTCGCTGACGTCCAGGCAGAGGTCGGGCTCCCGGCCGGTCGGAACACAGACGGCCTTGCCGTCCCGGACGGTCAGCAGGTAGCGGCCGTGCTCGCCCAGGAACGGGTCGTCGACGTCGAGGACGAGCTCGCCGTCGGTAAACCAGCCGCGCGAGGTCAGCGCACGCGGCACGTCCAGCAGCCGCACCCAGAGCCAGTCGGTGTCGCCGCTCACCTCGCCGGCGCGGAAGTCCTCGAACTGCCAGCGCAGCGGATGCCCGGTGGGGACGTGCTTGAACACGATCCGGGTGACCAGGTCGTGTCCGAGCAGGAACCGGGCCAGGGCCGTGTAGACGGCGTCGCCGGTGGCGATGGTCTCGTCGACGGTCAGGGTCTCGGATTCGCCGATTGAGTAGCTCGTGTACCCGTCCGGGACGCCGTCGGCGTCGCGGTGGACGGCGATGTACCGTGGCGCCCGCGAGATCGGCGGCTGACCTGCACCCAAGGACCACCAGCGGTGCGGCCGGGACAGCGCCCCGGGCTGTGCGCGGCGGTACCGGTCGTAGACCGCTTCCAGGATTTCGCCGCACTCGGCGCGCCGCAGCACCTCGATCGAGCCGGTGCCCGATCCCTTCGCCGGCGTGTCGGCCGCGCCGCGCGCCCGGGGAAGTCCCAGGGCCGCCTGGTGACGCGGCACCGTCAGCCGCGCCGTGTAGGTCGCCGGTCCGTAGCCGAACCGGCGGTAGATCAGGGCCTCGGAGGCGAGCAGCACGGAGAGGCACTCCCCGCGGTCCCGCAGCGCGGTGAGCTGGTGCCGCATCATCGCGGTGAGCACGCCCTTGCGCCGGTGCGAGGGCAGGACGCCGACGGCGGTGACCCCGGAGGTCGGGAGGAGGACCCCACCGGGCAGGGTGAGCTCGAAGGAGTACGCACCGGCGGTGCCGACGGGCCGCCCGTCCGCCGTCCTGGCGAGCAGGTTGCGGTCCATTTCGTACGCCGACCAGAAGACCCCGCCGCCGTCCTCGGCCGGGGTCTCCGGGAAGCGCCCGAACGCCGCATGGACGGTGTCGACGAAGACCTCGTGGTCCTGCTCGGTCGTGGGACGAATGTCCATTGCTGCCGCTGCCTCCCCTGGATGCCGACACCACGCCCCGCGGTGTCCCCGCCACAGTGCAGCCCCAGCGCGTCGCCAGGTCAAACGGATTTCGCAGGGGCCCGCGCCGGGGGGCGAGCGCGGGCCTGACGTGGGGGGCATCGCCCCCCCCACTCACTGCCGTGCAGGCGGCGGGCGTTCTCAGCAGGTGACGGTGACCTCGTGCGCAACAGGCCGGGGCGTCCAGGGGAATGAGGCCACGCCGAACGTGCCGCGGACCGTCGAGCCACAGGGGACGGTGCTCACCAGGCCGCGTACCTCGAGGGTCGTCGAGGTGAAGATGACCGGCCTGTCCTGAGTGGCGGGCGAAGCGCCCCCGACGACCCCGGCGGACAGCGTCGTGGACAGCTCCTTCGGCTGGGGCGTCGGGCTGCCGGGAGAGGGCGGCCCGGCGAGGCTGACCCGGCCGTAGAACTCCACCACGTTACCCGTGACGTCCGCGCACAGCCTGGTGGCCAGGCCCGCCTGGAGACCCGAGTTCCCGCAGGTGGTGACGGTCTGGGTGGTGGCCGCGGCGCTGGTGGCGGCGGTCGTGGTGGCGGCAGCCGGGGCGGCCGCCAGAGCGGTCAGGCCTGCAACTCCGAGCGCGAGAAGGGATAAGCGGTTCATCGGGACTCTCCTTGGTCGTGGGAGCGCACGCCCGGAGACCCGGGCGCGCCTACGTCATGTGATATTTCACATTACACACGAATGCAAGGTGATCACGATCTGAACTCCTCCCGCCCCACGGTGAACAGGAGTCAGCTCGGCGGTTCCTGGCAGAGCAGCCCCAGCTCTGCCTCGGTCAGGTCGAGTTGTGCGGCGCGGGCCGAGTCCGTGATGGAGGCCGGGCGGCTGGCTCCCGGCACCGGGATCACGGCCGGCGAGCGGGTGAGCAGCCAAGCCAGCGCGATCTGCTGCGGGCTGACGCCCCGTTCGGCCGCAACACGGTGGAACGCGGTGCCCCTGGAGGTCGGGCCGGAAGGCCCGTCGAGGGAGCTGCGGGAGATGCCGCCGAGGGGGCTCCAGGGGAGGAACGCCAGGCCCAGTTCCGCACTCAGCTGCAGTTGCGGCTCGCTGTCGCGGACGGCGGGCGAGTACTGGTTCTGTACGGAGACGAGTCCGTCGCCGAGGATCGCGTGCGCCCGGCGGATCTGGGCGGTGGTGACGTTGGAGATGCCGGCGGCCCGGATCGTGCCCGCGTCGAGCAGTTCGCGCAGAGCGCCCACGGACTCCTCCCAGGGGACGGACGGGTCCGGCTTGTGGAGTTGGTACAGGCCGATCGCGTCGACGCCCAGCCGCTTTGCGGAGGCTTCGGCAGCGCGCTTGAGATGTTCCGGGGCGCCGTTGACGGTCCAGCTGCCGTCGCCGGGGCGGCCGCGACCGCCCTTGGTGGCGACCAGGATCCCGGAGGTGTCGCCGCCGTAGCGGGCCAGGGCCCGGGCGACCAGCAGCTCGTTGTGGCCCGCCTCCCCGGCGTGCCAGTGGTAGCTGTCGGCAGTGTCGATGAGCGTGACGCCGGCATCGAGGGCGGCGTGGACGGTGGCCACGGCCCGGCTCTCGTCCGGGCGGTGCTCGATCGACAGCGGCATGGCTCCCAGGCCGATGGCGCTGACGGCGGTGCCTGCGATGGTGCGGTACTGCACGGCGGTTCTCTTTCCTTGAGTTCTTTACGTTCTTCGCGTCCCCTGCCTTCCTTACGCGGTGGTGGCTGCGGATGCGGTGAGGGCTTCGGCGGCGGCGCCGGGCAGCCAGTCGAGGGTGCGGGAGAAGGTGAATCCCAATTCCTTCGCGCGGGCGTTGCCCATGGCGTAGTGGCGGTCGAAGGAGAACGGCGATGCCGTCCCGCCCGCGGCGACCATTCGGTAGAGGGGCTCCCGGCCGACCTCTGCGGCGACGGTCGCGGCAAGGGCGCGTACGTCGAGCGGGCCGTCGGAGCAGGCGTTGAGCGGACCGCTGAAGTCGGTGCCGGCGGCTGCCCACAGCAGCAGGTCCGCCAGCTCCTCGTGATGGATGAACACCGTGGGCAGCGCCTTCGCGTGCACAGCGATCTCTTCGCCCCGGCGGATGCGCTCGGTGTAGTGCGCCAGCCGGCCCGTGAACTCCTGCGCGCCGCCGCCGAGCACGTGCGCGCTGCGCACGGCGGCGAACGCGAATCCGCCGGCGCGGGTGAAGACGGCCTCGGCCTGGCGCTTGCCCTCGGCGTAGTGCGCCTCCAGGTACGCCTCGTCCTGCCACGGCAGGTCCATGGCCACCGGCCAGCCGGCCGGGTCCACGTTCTGCTCCGGCACCGGGGTGCCCGCCGGCACGGCCGGCAGCGCGGCCGTCGCCGGGTCGTAGACCTCGATCGTGGAGGTCATGACGTAGCGGCGGGTGCGGCCGGCGAAGGCGCGGGCGGCGATCGCAGCCTGCACGGGCGTGTAGCAGACCTGGTCGACCACCACGTCGAAGGTACGGGCACCGAGCGCGGCGACGAGAGCGGCCTCGTCGTCGCGGTCGACGACGAGGTGCTCGGCACCGGCGGGCGGAGAGGTGGAGCCGCGATTGATCACAGTGACCTGGTGACCGGCGCCCAGCAGGCGCTCGACCAGGAGCTTTCCGAAGTACCGGCTACCGCCGATGACACAGATCCTTTTCATGCACCCCACCCTGTACGCCGATCGGTATCAGCAGAAGTGGCGGCTTACTGGATGCGTGTTAAGGAAAACTGTTGACTGATGGCCGCGTGGGACCGTCAGCCGTAGGGGTGGCGCTGGTGGTGGCCGGGCTGCTGGGGCGCATAGCCCTGCGCGTGGCCCTGCGCGTGGCCCTGCGCGTGGCCCTGCCAGGGCTGGTGCATCGGTGTGCCGTGCGCGGGCTGCTGATAGGGCGTCGGGGCCGGGCGGGAGCGGCGCAGCAGCGTGTCGAAGCGTTCGTACAGGTCGCGGGCCTTGTCGGCCGGCGGAACGTAGGCGGTGACGGACCCGTCGGTGAGCTGCACCGTGACCACGACGGCGCCGCGGGGGTCCGCTTGGTGCCAGACACCGGCGAGGGCGGAGCCGGGTACCCAGCCGGGCTCCGTCTCCGGGCCGCCGCCGCCCCACCGGCGCTTGACGGCCCGCCGGTAGCCCGGAATCAGCAGTGCAGGGAGTGTCACCACGACGAACAGGAAGAACACGACGCTCGAGACCACTCCCGCGGTCCAGTGCAACAGCGCGAGGAGCGCCCCGTAGCACGCCGCGACGATGAACACCCACAGGCAGGCCGTGATGGCGGCGTCCGGCGCCCCGATCTTCCGGAGCAGGCTGAAGAGGCCGATCGATGCGAGCAGCACCAGTGCGGTGACGCATCCGGCTTCTTCGCCGAAGAGCTTGTCGGCGACGCTGTCACCCTGCCCGTCCGATGTGACGACGAAGCCGTGGTCGTGGAACTGGAGGGCGCTCGCTCCTCCTGGCGTGGCTGTCACGCCGTTAATCTCGTACATGGCGATCACGCTAGCGTTGACGTGCACCCGTCGAAGAACTGCCCCCTCGGTTCGTGGCCTCGGGTGCCGGCGGGATCACCCTCCGGGCTACGGCGACGTCGGCGGCGTCCAGCCCGGCTCGCGCCCGCTCAGTGCGACGGCCCGGTCCAGCAGCGGGGCGTCGTCCGGTACGGGCACGACGGGTCCGAAGATGCCCCCGCCGCGGCTGTCGTCCTCGGCGGCCGCCAGCAAGAACGCGTGCGAGGCGTGCAGCGCGGCCGGATCGGGTGCGTAGGCCTGGCCGGTGGCCCGGGCGAGGTCCCAGCCGTGGATGACCAGTTCGTCCACGGCCACCATGCCCGCGACGTCACCGGGCAGGTCCACGCCGCCCGCACGGGTCATGCCGCTCCAGGCGGCCGGATCCCGCCAGGCTTCTGCCAGTTCGCCGAGGACCCGGGGCAGCTCCTCGCGCCAGGACGCCGGCAGGGAGGGCGCGGCCGCGCCGGGGGCCGTGTCCGTCGTGGGGCCCAGGTCCTTGCGTGCTGCGTCGCGGAAGGCGACGGCGAGGTGGGCGAGGTGGCCCAGCAGGCCGCTGACCGCGTATGCGGGGCAGGGCGTCCGGTCGGCGAGCCGGGCGTCGGGTACGCCGGCCACCAGGCGGGCCACGATCCCGGCCTGTGGTCCGAGGTCGAGAGTCGCCGTATCGGTCATGTGCCGCTCCCTCCGGGACGATGGCTCGAAGGGTAGACCGCCGGCCCGGTCCGTACCCGGCGCAACGCGGCACCGGCGCGCCCGCGCATCCCGCGGTGAGCCGGGGTGCGTTCTGCCCGGGTGTACGGCGGCCTGGTTGCCGCTGCCGACCGGGCGGACGCTGGAGGGCACCACCCGGGTGCCACACCCGGACAGCACCCCGGGCAGCACCCGGGCATTGCCCACCCACCCCCGCACGGGCCCCACCGCCCTGGCATGACGAACTGGACCTCCCGTTGCCCCTCTCCGACCACACCGGCGCCGACCTGCTCGAACAGCTCCGGCGCCGCTCCGCCGACCCCGAGCGGCGCATCCTGTTCACCGGCGCGACCATCGTCACCATGGACCCCGACCACGGCGTCCTGAAGGGAGCCGATCTGCTGATCGAGGGCGACACGATCGCCGCGATCGGCCGCGAGCCGGGCCGGGACGGCGCGGTGGTCGTCGACGCCGCCGGTGCCGTCCTCACGCCGGGCTTCGTCGACACCCACCGGCACGCCTGGCAGACCCAGTTGCGCCGGATCATGCCGGACGTCGACGACCTCGGTGCCTACGTGAGGTCCACCCTCGCCGGCTACGCCCCGGTCTACCGACCGCAGGACATGTACGTCGGAACGCAGCTGGCCGCCCTGACAGCGATCGACAGCGGCATCACGTGCATGCTCGACTTCTCCCACAACTCCCGCACCCCCGAACACTCCGACGCCGCCGTCCAGGCCCTCATCGACACCGGCATTCGCGGCGTGCACGCCTCCATGGGCCCGCACTTCGGGCCTTGGGACGGACGGTGGCCCGGCGACCTGGCCCGCCTCAAGGAGGAGTACTTCGCCGGCCACGACGGGCTGCTGACCCTGCGCCTGGCCGCCCTGGCGACCGACGGGATCGCCGGTCCCGCCCTCGCCTACGGCCCCGAACTCGCCCGCACCGCACAGGACCTGGGCCTTGGCGTGAGTGTCGACGCCGTCTTCGGTGCTTCGTCCTCCCGGGCCGTCCTGGACTGGGAGAAGGACGGCCTCCTGGGCCCCGACCTCACCCTCGTCCACGCCACGGGCCTGAGCCCGGAGGCGTGGAAGGCGATCGGAGAGAGCGGCACGACCGTCTCCCTGGCCCCGACCTCGGACGCCCAGATCGGTCTGGAGACCGCGGTCCCCGCGATCGACGAGGCCCTGGCGGTCGGGGTCCGCCCCGGCCTGAGCATCGACGTCGAGGTGGCGCTGGTCAGCGACATGTTCACGCAGATGCGGACCCTGCACGCGATCCAGCGGATGCGCGCGGTCAACGGCGTCTACGGCACCGACCGGCAGCCGGCGCGCATCACCACGTACGACGTCCTGGACTTCGCCACCCTCCAAGGTGCCCGCACCAACGGCCTGGCGGACGTCACCGGCTCGCTCACCCCGGGCAAGAAGGCCGACCTCCTGGTCATCCGGGCCGACGACCTCAACAACATGCCGCTGAACGACGCGGTCGGCACCGTCGTCCTGGGCTCCGATGCGCGCAACATCAGTGCCGTCCTCATCAACGGCGAGCCCCGTAAGTGGAACGGCCAGGTCCTCGATGTCGACCTGTCCGCCCTGCGCGACGAGGTCCACGCCTCCCGGGAGTACGTGCTCGGCGCTCCTGCCGCGTTCCGCGAAGGCTGAGCCGCCGCTTCTCAGGGCGACGCGTGATGCCACGGCTCCGCGGAGGGCCCCTGGAGCCGGGCGGCGTGGAGACTGCCGAGCAGGGACAGGGCGCGAGAGGCGGGGCTTCCCGGTTCGGCCTGGTAGACCACCAGCTGCTGGCCCGACGCTCCGCGGACGTCGAAGGTCTGGAACGTGAGGTCGAGGGGCCCGACGTCCGGGTGCAGGAGGCGCTTGTCGTCACGCGTCTTTCCGCGGACGGTGTACGCGGACCACAGTGCGGCGAACTCCTCGCTCGCCCCGGCCAGGAAGCCGACGAGGTCGCGCAGGCGCCGATGGGACGGGTCGAGGCCCGAAGCGTGGCGCAGTTCGGCCACGACGGCCTCGGCTGCCCGGCCCCACTCGGTGAAGAACCCCCGGGCGGCCGGGTCGAGGAAGATCATGCGGGCGAGATTGTCCGCGTTCCCGAACGGTGAGAACAGTGCCTCGGCCAGAGCATTCGCCGCCAGTACGTCGGTGGCCGGGTTCAGGACGAACGCCGCGGCGTTCGGGTATCCGTCGAGCAGTTGCCGCAGTGCACGGCTGACCGCCTCCTGCGGCTGCGGCCGCGGCGGCCGCTGACGCTCCGGCGCGGCGCCCGCCAGCCGGAACATGTGCTCCCGGGCATCGTCGTCCATCCGTAGCGCGCCGCCGATCGCCGCGAGGATCTGCGCGGAGGGACCGCGTTCACGGCCTTGTTCGAGGCGGGCGTAGTAGTCGGTGTTCATGCCGGCCAGGACGGCGACCTCCTCCCGCCGCAGCCCGGCCACGCGGCGGGTGCCGTGGGAGGGGAGCCCGACGTCGTCGGGGCTCAGGCGGGCGCGGTGGGCGCGCAGGAAGTCGCCCAGATCGTTGCTGGTCATCCGATCAGGCTAGGTCGCGGCCCGGCGGCGTGCCCGGGTGCGCGGTACCCGGGCACGGCCCGTCTTCCCGGCCGCCTTCCTCGGACAGGCCCTAGCCGGCGGTGCGGGGGTCGACCGGCGTGAGGACGCCGAGGCGGTCCTCGACCGCCTGGGCGGCGGCCAGGCACAGGTCCTCGCGGAAGGCACGCCCGATGATCTGCACCCCGCTGGGGAGCCCGTCGCGCAGCCCGGTCGGGACGGCCACGGCGGGTACGCCGACGAAGCTGGTCGCCGTGCACAGCCGCATGCCGGAGGCGACCCGGTCCCGGCCCGCCCGGTCGCGTGACTCAAGCCCCGGCTCGACGGGCGGCTCGGTGAACGAGGGGCCGAGCACCAGGGGGTACGTGTCGAGGAAGCCGGCCCAGGAGCGCCGGATGTTCAGCCAGGTGCCCATCAGCTTCACGAGTTCGTCCGCGGTGGCGGGCGGCGTCCGTTCCATCGCCAGCTGGATGTAGCGGCCCCCTCCCTCGCCCAGGAGCGTGCGGACCATGGGCCAGGTCGGGGCGAACTCGGTCAGGGTGATGCGGTCGTACGCCGCGAGGGTTTCGTCCAGCCGCGGAACGTCCGGCACTTCGCACACCTCGTACCCGGCGTCGTGGAGCGCGTCGGCCGCGGCGGCGACGGCGGCGCGGACCGTGGGGTGGACCCCGCGGCCGCCGGGGTCCGCCACGACGGCGACCTTCACCGGGCCGGGGAGCGGAGGGCCGTAGGCGGGTACGGGTACGGCCCTCGGGTCGCGGGGGTCGGAACCGGCCAGGGCCTCGTAGGCCAGGCGGAGGTCCGCCACGGTCCGGGCGAACGGGCCGTCGGTGACGAGCATCTGGGAGGCGGGGCCGGGGTCGTCGGGGCCGAGGACACGGTGGTCGGCGGGGAAGCGGCCGGCGGTCGGCTTCAGTCCGGCCGTCCCGCAGAACTGGGCGGGGACGCGGATGGAGCCGCCGGAGTCGTTGCCGAGGCCGAGGGCGGCCATGCCCGTGGCGACGGCCACCGCGTCACCGCCGCTGGTGCCGCCCGGGGTCCGGCCGGGGTCCCACGGGTTGACGGTGTCGCCGAAGAGCTCGCTGCGGGTGTGCATCCCGGCCAGGACCAGGGTGGGCATGTTGGCGTGGCCGATCGGGATGGCCCCGGCGGCGCGCAGCCGGGCCACGGGCGGTGCGTCGGCCTGCGCGACCAGGTCGCGGAAGCGCGGCACGCCGAAGGTGGTCGGCACGCCTGCGACCGGGGTGGTCTCCTTCACGGTGAAGGGCACGCCCGCGAGAGGGCCGAGCTCCTCGCCGGCGGCGCGCCGGCGGTCCGTCAGCGCCGCGTCCTCGCGCGCCTGCTCCGCCATGAGCTGGGTGACGGCGTTCACCTTCGGGTTGACCTCGGCGATGCGTTCCAGATGGCTCTCGACCAGTTCGACGGCGGACACCTCGCCGCTGCGCACGGCCGCCGCCTGGGCGGTTGCGGGCTTCTGCCACAGGGCTTCCTTCATGGATGGCACTCTCCGGTCCTCCTTTTTTCGATGCGCTTGCATCGATTCGCTTGCATCGGAACCGTACAACGGAAACCGATGCGGATGCATCGAATAAGCTGTGCGGTGCGAGCGTCCGCGGTGGAAACCAAGGAGCGCTGGAAGCGCTGGAAGCGCAGGGAGCGCAGGGAGGCGAAGGCACATGCCCAGGCAGGTGGACCACGAGGGTCGGCGTCGGCTCATCGCCGAGGCGGTGTGCCGGCTCGCCGACGAAAGCGGGTTGGAGGGCGTGACCCTGCGCGATGTCGCCGGCCGGGCCGAGGTGTCGATGGGCGCCGTCCAGCGCTGCTTCCGCACCAAGGAGGAAATGCTCGCCTTCACCCTCGGGTACGTCGGGGAGCGGGTCGGCGAACGGGTGCGCGCCCGGCTCGTGCGCAGCCCCGCCCAGTCGGCCGCGTCCGCCCTGGGCCACGCGGCAACGGAGGTCGCCCTGCTGCGCGAGGAGCACCGCGCCGAGGCCCGGGTCTGGCTCGCCTTCGTCGCGCAGGCGGCGGTCAGCGCACCGCTCGCCGAGACCCTCCGGGTGAACTACGCCGGCCTGCAGGAGGTGTTCGCCCGGCTCCTCGCGGAAGCCGCCGAGGACCGCGCCCCCGCCGCGGACCGCTCCCCCGCCGCGGCCCTCGACCCGCAGCGGGAGGCCCGCGCCCTCCTCGCCCTCGCCGACGGCCTCACCACCCACGTCCTCATCGGGCACCTCACTGCGCGGCAGGCCCAGGAGGTCCTCCATGCACACCTGGCCCGCCTCTGGGAGGACTAGAGCCGGAGGGAGGACAGCCGATCCGCGGCTCTCCACAAGTGGTCATGCGCCTGACAGTGTTGGCAAGGCACCACTCCCCCGAACCGCACCCCACCCGATGGGAGCGATCAGCGCATGGCCCAGCCCGAGAGCGCGGGATACGACTACGACGTCGTCATCAGCGGAGCCGGCCTCGCCGGCAGCGCCGCGGCGATCCTGCTCGCGCGACGCGGCGTCCGCGTCGCGCTGTTGGAACGCCGCTCGGACCCCGCCGCGTACAAGGTGCTCTGCACCCATTCCCTCCAGGCCAGCGCCTACCCGGTGCTGGACGAGCTCGGCCTCGTCCCCGAGCTCGAGAAGGCCGGAGCCGTCCGCAACGACGCCCGCTGGTACACCCGCTGGGGGTGGATCGAGCCGAGGGCCGTGCCGGGCGGACCGGAGCTGCCGTACGCGTACAACATCCGACGCAGCACCCTCGATCCGCTCCTCAGGTCCCGGGCGGGGGCGACCCGCGGCGTCGATCTGCTCCTCGGCCACCAGGTGACCGGGCTGGTCCGGGAAGCGGGGCGGACCGTGGGGGTGCAGGCGTCGACGCCGGAGGGCGAGCGTGAGATCCGGGCCCGGCTGGTGGTCGGCGCCGACGGCAAGGACTCGGCCGTGGCCAGGTTCGCCGGGGTGCCTGCTCGGACGTACGAGAACGGGCGGTTCGGCTATCTCGCGCACTTCCGCAACCTTCCGCTGCGAGACGGGATCGGTCACACCTGGTTCCTCGATCCCGACATGGCGTACGCGTTTCCCAATGACGACGGGGTGACGGTCATCGCGGTGCTCCCGGAGAAGAAGCGGCTGCCGGCGTTCCGGGAAGACCTGGAGGGCAGCTTCCTCGCGTTCGTCCGCGCCCTGCCCGAGGCACCGCCCATCGACTCGGCCGAGCGCATCACGAAGATCATCGGTGCGGTCAACTACCCGCTCCACAGTCGCAGGCCGACCGCGCCGGGCGTCGCGCTCATCGGTGACGCCGCCCTGACCGGCGACCCCTTGTGGGGAGTGGGGTGCGGATGGGCGCTGCAGTCCGCGGGGTGGCTGGCAGAGGCGGTCGCCTCCGCCGCTACCGGTCGGGGCGATCTCGACCGGTCGCTCGCGGTGTACGCACGCAGGCACCGGCGCCGGCTGAGTGGTCACCAGTACCTGGGCGCGGACTTCGCCAAGGGCCGCCCGCTCAATCCCATGGAGCGGCTGATGTTCTCGGCGGCGGCGCGCGATGAGTCGCTGGCGCGGCACATGTACCTGTTCGCGTCCCGCCTGATCGGACCGCTGCGCTTCCTGAACCCGGTGGCGGTGGCGAGGGCTTCGAGCGTCAACGTGAGGCACCTGAGGACGGGGCGGCCGAGGGAGCACGTGTCACACACCGGGTCATGACGGGGGTGGGGCGGGTATTTGGCGGGGCGTTGTGGCGTTGTCAGTGGTGGGTGGCAGCATCGGGAGCATGACGGACACCGCGACATTCGACTGGCTGCCCTTCCTGCTCAAGTGGAGTGGGGAATGGTCGGATTGCCCGGCCGACGGTGAGACACCGAGCGAGGGTGACGAGGCCGCCCGGCAGGCGCGGTGGCTGGGGTTCCCGCCCGCATCGGAGGAGCGGATCGCGGCCATGGAGGAGCGCCTGGGCCGGCGGATGCCTCCCTCGTACCGGGATTTCCTCAAGGTCAGCGACGGGTGGCGGCATGCGGGCGGTTTCGTGTGGCTGCTGGCGGGGGCCGGGGATGCGCACTGGCACGACAACGAGTCCGGACTCGCGGACATGTTCGAGGAGGACCTGGAGGAGGACGCCGGGCCCGAGGAGCGGCTGGAGGCGGACATCTGGCGGCGCGGGCTGCAGCTCGACGTCGAGTCCGATATCACCTATGTCCTCATGGACCCCGAGGACGTGGGTGAGGACGGCGAGTGGGCCGTGTACACCTGGGCCGGCTGGCGGGGCGAGGCACCCGAGCGGCACGCGAACTTCCTCGAGTTCATGCAGAGCATGTACCGGGAGTTCCATGCGCTGCAGGCGCACCGGGCTGACGGGGAGCCGGTGTTCGCCAACGACACGACGCGGGAGCTGGATGCCCGGGTGGAGGCGGCCCGGCTGGAGGCGCTGCGCGGCAACTGGGAACGGGCCCTGAAGGCGCTGGACGAGGCCAGGGAGTACGGCAGGCCGCGGGCCGGCGGACTGGGCGACCAGATACGGCGCCTGCTGGGCCAGACCTCCATGGTGAACTTCGAGCACGTGGTGACGGACCCGCAGTACGCGGCCGAGCTGCTGCCCCCGCTGGTCGGCGAACACGCGGCGCACTCGTTCCGGGACGACTCCACGCTGAAGTTCGATCTGCGGGGCGCCGGTGACGAACTGGTGACACTGGCGTACGCGACGTTGGAGCAGATCCGAGGCCGCACGTACCGGTACACGGCGACCGGACCCTTCGGTGAGGCGGTCGAGCGGGCACGTGAGCTGGCGCGGTGGGGCGACACCGACGGGGCGTGGCGGACGCTGCGGGAGGCCCTGCCCCTGTGGGAGCCGCTGGGGCCGGACCACCTGGCGCCGCTGGGATGGGTTGCCGACCCCCTGCTCGGGCCGCTGCTGACCCCGGAGCGGGGCCGCGAGCTGCTGTCCACGCCGAGGGGCGGGCAGGCGGGCGAGACACCGAGGCCGACGGCCGGGCTCGACGGGCGCGATCTGGCGTGGCTCGCGGGGCCGGACCGGGGCAACGGCCGGACTTCCTACCGGTTCGTCCTGGTGGAAGGGGTGGAGCCGGAGGATCTTCCCGGCCGTCTCGCGGACGAGGCCGAGGCCGGAAACAGGAACGGGACCGGGACTGGGACCGTGCTGAACGAACCCATGACGTTCCTGGAGGCGCGCGAGCGGTCGCTGCAGGGGAAGAGGGAGTTCTCGTCCTACGACGACAAGGCCCTCATGGCGATCGGCCGGGCCGGCGCCCGTTGGAGCTTCGCCTTCGACGGCGATCCTGCTCCGTTCGACGATCAACGGTTCGTCTCCCCGGCCGCGGCCGCCGGCGCGGGCACCCGCGCGGTGGTGGTGTGGAGCGGCCTGAGGACGCGGCACGGGAAACCCTTCTTCCACCTTTCCGTAGCGCGAGGCGGCACCGAGCAGTACGCGTTCACGTACGAGGACGGGAAGGTCCGGCGCAGCGGGGAGATACCACCGGCTCTGGACCCGGACCGCTTCATCGGGCACGGGGAGGACAGCACCCAAGTGGAAACTTCTCTACTGGAAGCGGTGAGCGCGGAGTTCGGCGCCCATCTGCCGCGCCATGCGATCACCCACGGACGGCTGCACACCTTCACCTCCCGTTCCTGGACCCGGCCGCCGAGGAAGGACGAGACGTACAGCGTGATCCACATGTCCATGGGGAATCCGCCGGCCTGACCGGTCCGGCCGACCGGCATCGTGGAATGATCAACAGATGACCGAGCAGGGCAACGCGTACGACAGTGCGTTCCGGCGTGAGACCGAGCGGATCGTCAACGAGATCGCCCAGGAGCTGCGCACACTGGACGACGGGACGGCGTGGTTCTCCAGCCTCTCCCCAGCGCGTCGGCAGGGGGTGCTGCAGGAGGTGGCCGGCTATGCGATGCAAGCCGTGTTCGCCGTCGCCGACACCCGCCGCCGGCAGACCTCTTGCAAGGGCACCTGCGGACATGCGTGGCACAACCTCACCGCGGGGGAAGAGCAGTCTTAGCGGCGGCTGCTCCCCGTCGCCTTCGGGCGGTGCGGCCGCGGGGGCCCTCGGGAGCGCCGCCCCCTGTGACGGTCTTCGTTGGCTCCGCAATGGGGCCTCCGGCCTTGGGTCCGGCATGACTCCCCCTGTTGTTCATGATCCGGGGTGGTGGTGTCACCGGGTCCGAAGGCACCGAGGGACGCCGCTGAGGGGGGCTTGAGCACCGGCTAGCTCCGCGACGGAACCTTCTGCGAACCGCAGCCGTCAGCCTCAGTCACCTGACCAGCGGGTCTGCAAGGACAACGACTCGATCGGCCTCGACATCGAAGCCGATCACCGGATGGCCATTGTCGCCCTGCGGGTCCATCAACACCGGCTTGCCCAGCCGCCGCCCGATCTCCCGAAGGAAGCCGCAGAACACATCGAGTCGATCCTGGCCCTGTAGCTCCCGCAGGTCGACGTCGAAGTCGACCTCATCGTCGGCATGGAAACGGAAGATCGCCAACACATCGGCGGCCGGCCAGACCCGCAGGTCCGGGTGCTCGGCATCAGCTGGACGGGACAGCACGGCCTCTGCCCGAGGCACCGGAAGCACCATCCCTCCCTCGGAGTACTGGCACTTCCAGCCCTTCTCCGCAACAAGATCGAGGACCGCCTGCCAGTCCTCCACCGAGGCATCCGGGACGCGCACGTCCGGCAACGACCCCGTCAAGTCCGGATCGAAGAAACAATTGACGTCATCCCACAGCAGATCAGCCACCCCACCATGCTGCCCGGCTCACCGTCCCCAGGCGCCCCCGTTTCCCTCGACCCAAGAGACAGGAGCACCCCCGCAGGTCTGCGTCAGGCCGTCGTCCGCTGCACGGTCTTGGGTACGTCCCGGACGCCGCGTGAGAGGCGCTCGGCGATCGCCGCGACCATCGTGCGGGGCCGGCGGGGTGACAGGTGGGCGGTCACCGCGTTGCTCAGGCCGGGGGTGACGTACGCACGGTCGCGGTCGAGGGCGCGCAGCGCAGAGCGGACCACCGGCTCCGGCGTGGTGAACGACCCGGTCACGGCGGCCTCCCGGGTCCCGATGACGTCGAAGAACCCGGTCTCCACCGGTCCCGGGCAGAGCGCGAGCACACGGATGCCGCGGCGCCGGTACTCCTGGCGCAGCGCGAGGCTGAAGTCGAGCACGAAGGTCTTGGAGGCGCCGTACACGGCGAAGTACGGCGTCGGCTGGAAGGCGGCGGTGGACGCCACGTTGACCACCGAGCCACGGCCGCGGGCGAGCATGCCGGGCAGTAGCTCGTGGGTGAGGTCGACGAGCGAGACGACGTTGACCATCAGCTGGTCGTGGTCGCGCTGACCGTCGATCTCCTCGAACCGGCCACAGGTGCCGAAGCCTGCATTGTTGACCAGCACGTCCACGCTCAGGCCCCGGTCGGCCAGTTCGGCGCCGACGCGGCGTGCGGCGTCCGGCTGGGCGAGGTCCTGGACCAGGACGTGGGCGTTCACCCCGTGGGCTTGGCCGAGCCGGTCGGCGAGGGCGGCCAGGCGGTCGGCGGAGCGGGCCACCAGGACGAGGTCGTGGCCGCGCGCGGCGAGTTGCGCGGCGAACTCCGCACCGAGGCCGGAGGACGCGCCGGTGATCAGAGCAGTGGTGCGCACAGTGGTGCCCCTTCTCTCATGCTTCCTATCATCGCTTATCTGCGACATGAGAGTATCGGATTTGGATCTATCTGCAACATCAATGTTGCAGATAATGGTCGAGTCGCGCCCTCGCTGTAACGTCTGCTTGTTGACTGGCTGGAGGTACGACATGAGCAAGACGGCAGGCCGCCCGCTGCGGGCCGATGCCGAACGCAGCGTCCGCGCGATCCTGGCGGCCGCGGAGCAGGTGTTGGCCGAGAATCCGGCCGCGTCGATGGAACAGGTCGCGGAGGCGGCCGGAGTCACCCGCACCACCGTCCACCGGCGGTTCGCCAACCGGCAGGCCCTCGTCGACGCCCTGGCCGCCGAGGCCGCGCTGAAACTCGCCGAAGCCGTCGAGGACGGCCATCCCGAGACAGCCCCTCCGCTGGTGGCGCTGCACCGCGCCACCGCCAACGTGTTGCGCGTCAAGGGGGCTTGGGGGTTCGCCCTCGGGCCGGCCGCGGCCCAGAGCGAGCAGGCCGCCCGGACGCACGAGGAGATCGCGCACCGCTGCACCGAACTGCTCGGCCGGATGCAGGCCGAGGGCGTGATCGCCCAGGACGCGGACCTGGAGTGGGTGCGGCGCGTCCTCTATGCCCTCATCAGCGAAGCCCTGCACGGAGGGGCAGACGCCGCCGACAGCCGTCGCGAGCCGGCCCCGGACCCCGACCCCGACGCGCTCGCGGCCCGCATCATCGACACCCTCCTCCACGGCGTGGGCCCGCGGTCTTCCTCCTGAGCCCCGCCCGCACCCGCGCTCACTTCACCCCCGCGAGCGCCTTCTCCTCTGCGTCCGCCAGCCAGAAGAACACCGGCGACAGCACCAGTTCGAGGACCGTCAGCGCCACCTGGAACCAGTGCGGCCATCCGGATGCCGCGAGCGAGAGCAGCCGTCCGAGAGCGCCCAGCAGGAACACCGCGGCCAGCCCGCGCACGGCCGAGGCAGGGATGGGTGAGCGCCGGGCCGCCCAGAGCCAGGCCAGCCCGTACCCGGCGAAGACCGCCCCCAAGAACCGCCCGAGGCTGTCGATCGTCGGACCGGCCGAACCGGCGCCCGGGATCGCCAGGTTGCCGAGCAGCACGTGCATGAGCCCGATGGCGAGGCACGCGTACCCCATCGCCCGGACGAGTCCCCGCAGGATCCTGGCCTTGGCCATAGCCGGTCATCCCCTCCGCCTACTAGACGTGTGTCAACCAAGCTAGCCACCGCTACTGGACACATGTCAAGTAAGCTGGATCCGTGCCTCCCCGCAAGCGACTCAGCCCCGCCGAACGCCGCGCCCAACTCCTCGACGTCGCGGCCCGGCTCTTCGCCGCGCACCGCTACGACGACGTGCTGATGGAGGACGTCGCCGAGCGCGCCGGGGTCTCCCGCGCCCTGCTCTACCAGCACTTCCCGAACAAGCGGGACCTCTTCGCCGCCCTCTACCGGCAGGTCGCCGAGCAACTGCTCGCCAGGACCCGGCTCGATCCCGCGGACACCCTGGTGGAACAGCTCACGGAGGGACTGGACGCCCACATCGCGTACTTCGACGAGAACAGCAACACGGTCCTGGCCGCCAACCGCGTCCTCGCCGGCGATCCCCTGGTCCAGACGATCATCACGGACGAACTCGACGCCCTGCGCGAGCGCCTCCTCGGTGTCCTCCCGCTCGCCGACGCCACCAGCCGGGAGGCCGTGTCGGGCGTACTGAAGAGCTGGCTGGTCTTCGTCCAGGTCCTGTGCGTGGACTGGCTCACGCAGACGACACGGCAGAGGTGTACCCGCACCGAACTGCGCGACGTCTGCATCGGCGCACTCCTGGGCGCGATCCGCCCGCTCCTCGCCGAGGACCCCGCCCCCGACTGGCCGCGGACCTCTTCGAAGCCCCTCGAGTAGAGAAGCACCTCAAGTAGAGCGGTGCGGCCCGGCCGGGCGAACGGAGGAAACCCGCCGTCGCCTGCCGAGCCGCACCCATGCACCCGGCCTAGGAAGCGGCCAGGGCCTCCAGGGCGGGGACCGTCTGGGCCGGGGTCGGCAGAGCGGCGTTCTCCGCCTCGAGGCGTACGGCGGCCTCGCGCAGCGCCGGGTCGGTGATCAGCCGGTTCAGGAGCGGGGCGTCGACGTCGTCGGAGGCGGAGCGCAGGGCGGCGCCGGTTGCGGTGAGGGCGTCGGCGTTGGCGAAGTGGTCGGCGCCCTGGGGCAGCAGGAGCTGGGGCAGACCGGCCTGCAGGGCGGTGAGCAGGGTGCCGGAGCCGCCGTGGTGGATCAGCGCGTCGGAGGCGGTCAGCAGCTCGGCGAGGGGGACCCAGGGCAGCGGGCGGACGTTGTCGGGGAGGGTGCCGAGCGCGGTGAGGTCGGCGTCGCCGACCGCGAGGAGGAACTCGGCATCCACCGAGGCAGCGGCTTCGATCAGGCGGACGATGGCGCGGACGCCGTCCATCTCGGTGAGGACGGTGCCCAGGGTGATGGCGACGCGCGGGCGGGTGCCGCGGCGGAGCAGCTCGGCCGGGATGGTGCCGCCGCCGTTGTAGGGGACGTAGCGCATCCGCAGGCCGCCCGGGTCGCCGCCGAGCGAGGCGGGGACGATGTTCAGCGGGGTCGGCGCGGCGGGGCCGGCGACCTTGTACGACTCGTACGCCTCGGTGAAGTGCGCGGCGATCCGGCCGACCATGTCGAGGCCGGAGGTGACGCCGAAGTTCTGGATCGCCGACGGGATCTTCAGCTTGGCCGCGACCAGGGGGGCGGAGGCCTGGAAGGAGTCGTAGACCAGCAGGTCCGCGCCCCAGCCGTCGGCGACCTCCAGCAGGCCGTCCACCGTGGGGAGGGAGACCAGGGCGAAGCCGTGGGCCGCGCGGTCGAGGATCTGCTCCGTCGTCATGTCATGGGCGACGTACTTCACCTCCTCGCCGGTCGCCTGCTCGAAGACGTCACGGACGGTGCGGCCGTCACCGATCTCGACGATCGGAAAACCCGCCTCACGAAGCTGGCCCAGCGGCTGCGAGCCCGCGAAGAGCACCTCGTGCCCGGCCGCACGCAGCGCCTGCGCCGTCGGAACCATCGGGAAGAGGTGGCCGGCTGCCGCCGGACCGGTGAAGAGTATGCGCACGGTGTCTCCTTGCCCACGATCTGTCGTGCCGGGGTGAGCCGTGCCGGACTCCCCCCGGTTCCCCTCGGTGAACTCACGGGAAGGCGCACTGTGTTCCCCTTACAAGCATCGAGAATCGGACAATCGCGGACCGCCGTTTCGGACGGGACCCGGCGTTCTCCACGGGGCAGCGTGACGGGTCCCAGAGGCGGGGCGGGTGGGCGGCACGGATATCCTGCGGGGATGTACCGGGGGAGAACTCTGATCCTGTCGATGGCCGCGATCGCGCTCGCGGCCGGCTGCACCACGTCGGCGCCGGCGTCGTCGCCCGACGCCTCCGCGTCGTCCGCGGCCGGGGGCGCGTCGCCGTCGGGGGGAGCGGGCGGCCTGGCCGATCCGGCCGCGCTGCAGGGCCGCTGGTGGAGCTGGGCCGCCTCCGCTCCCCGGGACTCCAACCCGGTGAGGGACCCGGACGGAACCTTCTGTGCCGAGAACCAGGCCCCGGACGTGTGGTTCCTCGCCGGCAACTTCGGCGGGGAGAGCCGGCGCACGTGCTCCGTGCCCGCGGGACTGCCCGTGGCCTTCCCCGTGGTGAACTTCACCGGTACCGCGGACGACTGCAAGACCGCGATGGCCGACGCCAACGGCACGGCCGTGCTCGACGGCAAGCCGCTGGACGTCGTCCGGCACGCGGCGGTGCCGATCCGCATCAAGGGGGTGCAGGGCAACCCGGTGACCCGCGAGGCCGGCACGTTCAGCACACGGGCCTGCGGACTGTGGGTGAAGCTCGATTCCCTCCCGACCGGTCCGCACAGCCTCAGCATCTCCGGGTCCTCGGGGGACTTCCGGCTCGATGTGACCTACGCGCTCCAAGTCGGGTAGTGAAGCGGCGCTAGGAGACGTCCTTGACGAAAACGAGGCCGTCGATGGTCGCCACGTCGGCCGGATTCAGTGGGGCGTAGCCGAACCAGGGGGACTCCCGGAGCGCGTGGGGCGTGGTGGTGAGCGTCGCGGCCAGGCTCCGGGGGTCGACGACGTGGTGGCCATCCGGGAGTGCGTACAGGATCCCTTCGACGGTGTCCGGCGGCGGGGTGTCCACTCCCCGGTGCCGGATCGTGCCGAGGGCCGTGGCCACGAAGGCGTAGTCCTCGCCGAGTCGGGTGCTCACCAGTGCGCCGGCGCTCCACCACTGCAGCGGCGTCCCGCCCATCCGCATCGTGCTCTTGCCCCGCTGGAGGTGGGAGTTGTGGGCGTGGACGAACACCGGACCCCGGGCGGCGAGGGCGAGGAGGTTGTGGGCCATCATCTGGTCCCGCACGCTCACCAGCCGGGTCATGCGGGCCGGCGAGGTGTCGGCCATCGCCTGGTGGTAGCGCAGCAGCCCGAGGGCGGTGCGCCCGTACAGGTGTGCCCGGTACCGGTCCTCCTGCGAGGTCGTGGTGAGGAGGTGCGGCATCTGCTGGTCGAGCAGCGCCACCAGGTCGTCGGCGAGCAGCCGCAGTCGGGCGGCCTCCGCCGACTGCCCGACGGACCGGGCCGGGTCCATCATCGCGGCGGGGTCGGTCCACCGGTCGTCGGTGCCGAGCAGGCGGTCGAGCGTTTCCGCGGTGCAGGGCAGGAGGTCTTCGTCCACGCGGGTCGAGAGGAAGTGGTGGAGTGCGGTCAGGGCCTGCCGGGGGCTCGCGGCGTCGGTGATCTCCAGCGGGCCGTCGAAGCCGGCGAAGCGGATCTGCTCGGGCGCGGGCCGGCCGTCGTTGTAGGCGCGCATCCAGCGCACGAGCTCGCGGTTGGCGGGGAAGGCGCCCCACCCGTGGCTGAATCCGTGTTCCATGGCCTCGTCGAGCGTGCCCGTGCCGGAGGTGATGTGGTCGTCCGCGACCACGCCCTTCAGGCAGTCGCTCTCGATCGCGATCGTCCGGTAGCCCTCCTGCTCGACGAGCTGCCGGAAGAGCTCGTTGCGCAGGTCGAGCAGGGTCTCCTCGCCGTGGGTGGGCTCGCCGAGGGCGAGCAGTCGGGGCCGGGCCGGGAGCAGCCGCATAACGGCGGCAGCGTCGACGGCGCGGGCGGTGTCCTTGATGTCGGTCGCCATGCCTTCAACGGTATCGTTGAACCCTCGGTTGAAGGTTTTGCCGGATATCGTCGGGGGCATGGGGAAAAACCTTCAAAGCGGGGAGCGGCTCAGGCCGGTCGATCTGGCGCGCGGGCACGGTCTGTCGACGCAGGCGGTCAGGAACTACGAGGAGGCCGGCATCCTTCCCGCCGCCGACCGCACGGCCCACGGCTACCGCACCTACACCTCGCTGCACGCGGGGGCCCTGCGCGCGTTCCTCGCCCTGGTTCCCGGCCATGGGCACCAGGCGGCGACGTCGATCATGCGGGCCGTGAACCGGGGAGCGGTGGACGAGGCGTTCCGCCTCATCGACGAGAGCCACGCCCAGCTGCTCGGCGACCGGCGGACCCTGCAGGCGGTGGAGACCGCACTGCGCGATCTGCAGCCCGGTACGGAGCGCGGGGGCGGTGAAGGGTCCGGGGCCGGCGCGGGATCCGGTGCCGGGGGTACGTTCATCGGGCCGCTGGCGGTCGAGCTCGGGATCCGGCCCGCGACGCTGCGCAAGTGGGAGCGGGCCGGGCTGGTGCGCCCACGCCGCGACCCGCTCACCGGGTACCGCGTGTACGACGAGGCCGCCGTACGGGACGCCCGGCTGGCCCAGCAGCTCAGACGGGGCGGCTACCTGCTGGAGCAGATCGCCCCGCTGATCGCCCGGGTCCGGGCGGCCGGCGGTCTGGAGCCGCTCCAGGGCGCGCTGTCCGACTGGCACGGCCGGCTGTCCGCCCGCGGGCGGGCCTTGCTGGCCGGGGCCGCGGAGCTGGAGGCGTACCTGCTTCGGCGCGGGTGACGCGAGGGGGCGCGCTCACTTCTCCGTGAAGACGATCTCCCTGGACGGGTGGGTCATTCTCACGACGTTGTCCGAGGTGACCTCGACGATCTGGTGCAGGCCCTTGAAGAGCGTTGCGCCGTCCGGGAGGAGGCGGTACTCGTCCTGGGCGCCGGCCAGGAAGGCGCGGAAGCACGCCATGGAGGGGGTGTCGTTGCCGGTGAAGTCCAGGTAGTCCTTCAGCCGGCGGAACAGCTTCGGCAGGATCACCGCTCCGGTGAGCTCGTGCGTGAGCGAGGTCATCCCGGTGACGGTCGCCCCGTGCAGGGTCTTGTCGACCGCCCACACGCCCTTCGCGGACGCCCTCGCCTTCTCCGAGGCGTCGGTGAGGAGTTCACGCAGGTAGACGGGCAGGCCCGAGTAGAAGGTCGGGTAGGCCAGGCCGAGCAGGAGCAGGTGGTGGTTGGCGGTCCTCTTCAGCAGGTCCTCGTCGACCCCGGTCCAGTAGCCGCTGTACACGGGCGGGGTGCCCTTGCCCACGAAGGCCACGCAGCGGCCGTAGGCATCGGCGCCCCGGGTGAGGATCCAGCCGGGCACGCTGTCCGGTGTGGTGGCGACGGTTTCGTCGTCGTCGCGCAGGACGGTGTCGAAGCCCAGGTGTTTCAGCAGCGCGTCGGCGGCCTGGTGTGCGAGACCCAGCGGCTGGTGCTCGATGTGGGGCGGCTTCTCGCCGTAGTGGGTCTCCAGGGCGTCGATCCCTTCGAGCCGGACGGCCGCGCGCCCGTCGGCCTTGGGCACGACCTGGCCGTCGCCGGGCACGAGCTTCCAGTCGGCCACGTTGTCCGGGATGAACGGGAGGGTGTCGCCGTCCGGCTTGGCGCCGCCCTCGACCCTGAACTTTCCTCTGATCAGCAGCATGGACATGGTGACTCCCCTATTTGGCGTGCCGGGAGGGGCTCAGACGCATTCGGCCTCATCGGCGCACCTCGCCATCGCCTGGTTCAGGCGCGCGGGAAGGATCCGAGCGGAATGCGGTGCGTCTTCATCGTCGCGCCGCCGCCCGGCCGCGTCCACCGCAGGCCGCGCGGCGGCGGGCCGGCGCATGCGTGGGACGGCCGGTCAGCCGGCTTCGCTCTCGGGGTGGGTCTGCGTCTTCAGGGCCCAGTACTCCCCCAGGCACACGTCCGGCAGCGGCGGGAAGCGGTGGCCCTTCACGTCGGTGCTCCAGTGGTGCTCTCCGCCGCAGTCGCACTCGTAGATCCCGCTGGCCGGGACGATCTCCCCGGGGTGCCAGGACGTCTTCTCCTCGCTCATGGTGTCAGCGTACGACCGCACCGCGGCGCCCGCCGGAGTTCAGAAGCCGGTGGGCAGGCGCGGTGTGTAGCTGCTCTCCAGCTCCCGCGTCTCCTCCTCGTCCAGGCGTACGTCCAGGGCTGCCACCGCGTCGTCGAGGTGGGCGGGTTTCGTCGCGCCGACGACGGGAGCGGCGACGGACGGGTTGTCGAGGACCCAGGCGAGTGCCACCTGGGCCATGGGGAGGCCGCGCCGTGCGGCGATGCGCTGGACGGCCTCGACGATCGGCCGGTCGACGGCGGCGGCGAACCGCCGGCCCACGGGGTCGTTCGCCGTGCGGCTCGTGCTCCGTCCGTACGGCCGGGCCAGATGGCCCTTGGCGAGCGGGCACCACGGCAGGCTGACGACGCCCTGATCGGCGAGCAGGGGGAACATCTCGCGCTCGTCCTCGCGCTGGACGAGGCTGTACTGGTTCTGCATCGACACGAACCGGGTGTGTCCGCGGCGGGCAGCGGCCTCCTGCATCTTGGCGAACTGCCAGGCCCACATGGACGAGGCGCCGATGGCTCGGGCCTTGCCCGCCTTGACGACCTCGTGCAGGGCCTCCATCGTCTCCTCGACGGGGGTTGCCGGGTCGAAGCGGTGGATCTGGTACAGGTCGACGTAGTCGGTGCCCAGGCGCGTGAGCGAGGCGTCGATCTGGCGGTGGACCGCTCTGCGGGAGAGGCCGGAGCCCTCCGGGCCGTCGTGCATCGGCAGTCCGACCTTGGTGGCGATGACCACGTCGGACCGGCGCGTGTACGTCCGCACGGCGCGGCCGACGATCTCCTCCGAGGTGCCGCCGGCGTAGACGTTGGCGGTGTCCCAGAAGTTGACGCCGAGTTCGACGGCCCGCCGGAAGACCGGTGCGGCGGCCTGCTCGTCCAGGGCCCAGGGGTTGACACCCTGCGTCGGGTCACCGAACCCCATGCAGCCCAGTGCGATGCGGCTGACCTTCAGGTCGGTGCCGCCGAGCGGGACGTACTGCATCTGCATCACCCTTCGCTCGCCCTTTGCGTCTTCTCGTTCCTCATGCCGGGTAGGGGACGGTCTCGCGCGCCGTGCGCAGGGCCCCGGCCCACCAGGCGAGTTGGTCGAGCAGGACCTTGGCGTATCCGGCGGCCCCGGAGTCCAGCGGGCGGCCGTCCTCCCATGCGGTGAAGTAGTTCGGGAAGGCCAGGCCGTCGCGGATGGTGACCGCGTGCAGCTCGGTCAGGACGTTCTCCAGGTGCAGCACCGCGTGCCGGCCTCCCGCCGCGCCGCCGTAGCTGACGAACGCGACCGGCTTGGCGGTCCACTGGGTGAAGTGCCAGTCGATGGCCGCCTTGAGGGAGGCGGGGTAGCTGTGGTTGTACTCCGGGGTGACGATGACGAAGGCGTCCGCGGAGTCGAGGGCCTCCGTGAGCGCCGCCATGCCGGCCGGACGGGGGTAGTCGTCCCCGGCGAACTTCGGCGATGCCGCGGGGAGCTCCAGCGGGATGTCGGCCTCGGCGAGATCGACGACCTCCACGTCGAACCCGCCGTGGGCACGGGCCTGTTCCGCCACCCACGAGGCCACGACCGGGCCGAAGCGGCCCTCGCGGACGCTTCCGGTGATGACGACCAGCCTGTGCTGCGTCTGCTGCGTGTGCTGAGTCTGCTGCGTGTGCTGCTTCGTGTTCTCCATGCCCTCCACGATCGGGGCGCCGCGGAGCCGCAACCAGACCGTGCCCAGACTGGCCCCGGCAGGGCCACCCTGAGCACCCCTCGGCCGCAGCGCCGCGGCTTATGCTGCCGACATGGGTACGCCACTGGGGGACTTCGTCCGTGCCAAGCGCGACAGCATCCAGCCCGAATCGCTGGGGCTGCCCGCCCACGGGCGCCGCCGCTCGCCGGGCCTGCGCCGCTCGGACCTGGCGGCGCGGGCCGGGATCAGCGTCGAGTACCTGACCCGCCTGGAGCAGGGCCGGGACCGCAATCCCTCGGCCGCGGTGGTGAACGCGCTGGCCGACGGGCTCGGCCTCGACCCGGCGGAGCGCAACCACCTGCGCTACCTGGCGAAGATCACCGGTGGTGCCTGCACCGGCCATACCCGGCCGGCGCCGCCGAGCCGTGCGGTGCGGCCGGGCGTTCTGGACACGCTGCGCCTGCTGGAGCCGGGTATCGCCGCGGTGGTCAACCGACTCGGCGATGTGCTCGCCCACACCGCCTCGTACCGGTGGGTGCTGGGCGCCGCGGGCCTCTTCGACACCGCCACCGACACCGACACCGGCACCGACGTCCCGAACCTCACCCGCTATGTCTTCACCGACCCGCGGGCCCGGACCTTCTTCGCCGACTGGGACGACGTCGCCGACGAGCAGGCGTTCGACCTGTGGCGCGGGCCGTCCGTCGAGAACTCGGAGTGGATCAGCGCGAAGCTCGCGCCCGTCGCCGGCCCCGACTTCACGACCCGGCTGAACCACCACAGAGTTCCCCGGCGCGGCGTCCTCCGGCTCGCCCACCCCTCGGGGAACGAGCTCCGCCTGTCCCGCGAGACGCTCGAACTTCCCGCGGACGAACAGCAGTTGGTCGTCCTCCTGCCCGCCGACGACGCGACGGCCCACCACGTGCAGCAGCTCGTGCACGGGGCTGCGCCCCGGCTCCGGGCGATCTCCTGACGCAGTGTGCCGTGCGCAGTGCGCCGTGCGCCCCGCACCGGCCGCGTCTCGCCCGGCCGGTGCGGGGCCTCGTTACGCTGCCTGGAGGGCCAGGGTCGGGGAGAGGCGGGCGGCGCGGACCGCGGGGTAGAGGCCGGCCAGGGTGCCGATGGCCAGGGTCGCGGCGAAGCCGCCGGTGACCGCCCACAGGGGCACCACCCAGGGGAGGTCGCCGGTGCGGGCGTAGACCGCGGTGGCCGCGGCGCCGAGGGCGATCCCGGCGAGCCCGCCGAGTCCGGACAGGAGGAGGGACTCCGTCACGAACTGGATGCGGATCTGGCCCCTGGTCGCGCCCAGCGAACGGCGCAGGCCGATCTCGTGGCGGCGCTCCAGCACCGAGATGATCATCGTGTTGGCCACGCCGACCCCGCCCACGAGCAGGGCGATTCCGCCCAGGCCGAGGAGGAGCGTGCTGAAGGCGCCCTCGGTGGCGGCCTTCGCCTGCAGGGCCGCGGACGGGTCCGTCACCGACACCGTGCTCGGGCTCTGCGGGTTGGCGGTCCGGGCGATCAGGGCGCGTACCTGCGCGACGCGGTCGTCCGCCGAGCGTTCGTAGACGGCCGTGGGGTGGCCGTCGAAGCCGAACAGTTCCTCGGCCGCCTGCCAGCCGATCAGCGCCGAGCGTTCGATCTCGGGCGCCAGCGGGACCGGGTCCAGGATGCCGATGACCGTGAAGTACCGGCCGCCGATGAAGACCTGGCCGCCGGGGCCGGTGATGCCGAGCCGCTCCGCCGTGACGTGCCCCAGGACGACGGAGGGATAGCGGGAGGTGGCGTCGTTCAGCCAGACACCGGAACCCATGCGGGCGCGCAGGACCGCCAACAGGTCGTCCTTGGCTGCTTTGAGGGCGATGCCGCCGGTCTCCTCCTTGGGGATCTTCTCCGAGCGGCGGACCGGTTCCGGTACGTCGCCCGTCGTGCCGACCGACTCCACGCCCTCGACGCGGGAGATCATGCCGGGGGCCTCCTTGGGCAGTTTCGTGTCCTGGCCGGCGAACAGGGACTGGCCGGGGGTGACGACCAGCATGTTCGTGCCCAGCCTGTCGAGCTCCTGGAGGAGTTTTGCCTGGCTGGAGGAGGAGACCCCGACCACCGCGATCATCGTCGCGATGCCGATCGCGATGCCGAGGGCGGACAGGAACACCCGCATCGGGCGCGAGCGCAGTCCTGCCGAGCCGACGTGCAGTACGTCGCGGGGGCCGAGGCGCGGCGGCCGGAGCCCGGACGCGCTCCGGCGGGCGGGGTCGCGTACGCGGTGCTTCACGACGGCTCCTCGTGGCGTTCGTCGGAGACGATCTCGCCGTCCCGGATCCGGACGGACCGCGGCAGGCTCGCCGCGATCTCCTGGTCGTGGGTGATCACGGCGATGGTGGCCCCGTCCTGGTTCAGTTCGTGCAGCAGCTCCATCACCGACCGCCCGGACGCCGTGTCGAGCGCGCCCGTGGGCTCGTCGGCGAGCAGCAGGTCGGGCTCGCCGGCGACCGCACGGGCGATCGCCACGCGCTGCTTCTGCCCGCCGGACAGCTCGTGCGGCCGGTGTTCCATCCGGTCGCCGAGGCCCACGCGCTCCAGGGCGGCCGCTGCCCTGCGGCCGCGCTCGGCCCGGGAGAGACCGGAGTAGCGCAGGCCCTCGGCGACGTTGGCCCGGGCGCTGATGCCCGGGACGAGGTGGAAGGACTGGAAGACGAAGCCGACGTGGCGGGAGCGCAGTGCGGACAGGGCGCGGTCGGGCAGGGCCGCCACGTCGTGCCCGGCGATGGCGACCCGGCCGGCGCTCGGCCGGTCGAGCGTTCCGACGATGTGCAGCAGGGTGGACTTCCCCGAGCCGGACGGGCCGACGATGCCGAGGAGTTCCCCGTCCAGGACGGTCAGGTCCACCCCGCGCAGCGCCTTCACGCCGCCCGGGTACTCCTTGGTGACGCCGGTCAGCTCCACGACCGGGCGGGCGGGGCGGGTGCGGGAGCGGTTCATGCGGCCGGCACCCCCACCTGCATGCCCTCCTTCAGGGCGTCGCCCTTGACCTCGACCCGGCCCTGGCCGAACATGCCGAGCTCCACCGGGACCTCCCGTACGGTGCCGTTGTCGACGACCTGGACGCCGAAGCCGCCGCCGGCGAGGGCCAGGAGGGAGTTGACCGGAACGGAGAGCACGCCCTTGCGGGTCTCGCCGGTCAGCCGGACCGACACCGGGGACCGGTCGGGGCCGTTGATCCGGGCGGCGTCGTCCAGCGTCACCGTGATCTGGACCTTCGGCTTTCCGCCTCCGCCTCCCCCGCCGCCGGAGCCGGAGCCGGAGCCGTTGCCCTCGCCGTCGGGGCCTGCGGTGCTGCCCACCGAGTCGATCCTCCCGGTGGCCGTTCCCCCGCCCGGGAGCGTCACGGTCACCGGGTCGCCGGTCCTCGCCGCGCCCGCCTTGGCCGCGTCGAGCTGGAAGCGGACCATCCGCTCGGTGCCGGTGAGCGTGAGCACGGGCTTGCCCGGCCCGGGCTCGTCGCCGACCTGGGTGTCGCCCCGCTGCACCCGCTGCGGGCCGGAGGCGAAGGCGATGTCCTCCTTGCCGACCTCGCCGGTCTCGGCCGCCCCGTGGGCCTTCTGCCAGCGCTTGACCGCGGTCGCGGTGCCCGCCGTGAAGGTGCCGTCCTCCGGGTCGAGCCCGGTCCCGTACCCGAGGGCGAGGAGGTTCCGCTTGAGCTGCTTGACGTCCTCGCCCTTGTCGCCCGTCCTGAGCTGCCGGTACATGGGGGTGGTCCCGTACATCAGGCGGACCGGTCTTCCGCCCACGTCGTAGAGCCTGCCGTCCCGTTCGACCGTCGTGCCGGCGCTCGCGGCCCAGGTGAGGAGGCCGGGGCCGGCGACGTTCAGCTTGCGTTCCTGCGCGTAGCCGAGGGTGCCCTCGACCGTGAGACCCGAGCTGAGGTCACCGCGCCGGACCGGTTCGGTCCGCCGGGGCAGGCCGTCGGCGCGCCGGTCCCCGTCCGCCGACGGATCCGTACCGGGCCGGTCGGTCACCGCGTAGCCGCCGCCCGTGGCGGCGACGACGACGGCGAGCGAGCCCAGCAGCCACTTGCCGCGCCGGTTCACGCGGCCTGGCACTTCTTCTGGGCCTCCTCGAAGGCCTGCTCCTGTCCTTCGGGGATCTTGGTGGAGCTCATGGCGTTCCCCTTGAACTCCGGGTCCGGGACGTTCACCCCGTTGTCGCGCATGCACTTGGCCCACTTCAGGGCCTTGTCCTTCTCCTGCTGCGGCATCTCGCCCGTGCCGGGGGCCTGCATCCCGCAGGCCTCGAAGGCCTTCTTCAGTGCTTCGGGGTCCTCGCTGCCGGTGCCGAGGGTCATGCCGCGCGGGTCCTGGCCGGGCTGGGGGTCGGGGGCGTCGATGCCGTGCTCGCGCAGGCACTTGCGTACCTTGAGGGCCTTGTCCGCGTCCTGGCCGGTGGTGCCGTTGCCCTGCGGGGCGCCGCTCTTCTTGCCGTCCGGGGAGCCGGTGCCGGTGCCCGTGCAGGCGGTGACGAGGAGGGCCAGGCCGGTGACGACGGCCGCCGCGGGCATGGTCATGCTCGTGGACCGGTTCAAGGATCGGTTCAGGGATCGGTTCATGGGGCGGAGCCTGCCGGGAAGGGCGGTTTCGCTTCCTTCACCGATCATGTTTATGACGAGGAAATCCGGCTTTCGAGTAGAGAGGACACATGCGAGTTCTGGTGGTGGAGGACGAGGAGTTCCTCCGGGAGATGATCGCCGAGGGGCTGCGCCGTGATGCGCTGGCCGTCGACGAGGCGGGCGACGGCCTGGAGGCCCTGCGGCGCCTGCGGTTGGGCGCGTACGACGTACTCGTCCTGGACCGCGATCTGCCCGGGCTGCACGGGGACGAGGTCTGCCGCCAGCTCGTGCGCGAGCGGCTGCTGACGCGGGTGCTGATGCTGACGGCCTCGGGGACCGTGCGCGACCGGGTGGAGGGGCTGGGGCTCGGCGCCGACGACTACCTGACCAAGCCGTTCTCCTACGACGAGCTGCTGGCGCGGGTGCTGGCGCTGGGGCGGCGGGCGCATCCTGCGCTGCCGCCGGTGCTGGAGCGGTGCGGTGTCGCCGTGGACACGGCGCGGCGGACCGCGACCCGGGACGGGCGGCGGCTCGCGCTGTCCCGGAAGGAGTTCGCGGTGCTGGAGGCGCTGCTGCGGGCCGAGGGGGCGGTGCTGGGCAACGACGACCTGATCGAGCAGGTGTGGGAGCAGGACACCTCGTACCGGACGAACGCCGTCCGGGTGACGCTCAGCAAGCTGCGGGCGAAGCTGGGCGAGCCGCAGTTGATCGAGACCGTGCCGGGGGCCGGCTACCGGATCGCCGATCCGCTGTGAGAGCAGTGCTCCGATCCGAGCGCGCCCGTCTGACGGCGCTGTACGGCTCCCTGCTCCTCCTCGCCGGCGGCGGGCTGATCACCCTGGTCAACGTACTGCTCCGGGGCGGTCTGTACGCCCGTATCAGCGGCGCGGTGACCACCGCGGTGCCCCGCGGCGACTTCCAGAAGGCCCTGGTCCGCGGCGACAGGCCACCCGTTCCGGCCCAGTCGCTGCCGCCCGACCAGGTGCCGAGCCCGGAGCAGCTCCAGAGCTACGCGGTCACCCGCAACCTCTCCACCGCCGTCGAGCAGGCCACCCTGCACGAGCTCCTGCTCGTCTCCCTCATCGCCCTCGCCGTCTTCGCCGTGCTGTCGATCTGGCCGGCCTGGTGGATGGCGGGCCGCGTCCTGCGTCCGGTCGGGGTGATCACCGAGACGGCGCGCCGCCTGTCCGGGGCGAACCTGCACGAGCGGATCGCCCTCGAGGCCCCGCCCGGGGAGCTCAAACGGCTGGCCGACACCTTCGACGGGATGCTCGACCGGATGGAGAGCCTGGTGGGGGCCCAGCGGCGGTTCGCCGCGAACGCCGCCCACGAGCTGCGGACGCCCCTGGCCGTACAGCGGGCGGCGGCCGAGATCGGCCTGGCCGGGGATCCGCCGCCCGAGAAGGTGGCCCGGATCCGGGAGCGGCTCATCGGCATCGCCGACTCCAGCGAGCACCTCATCGAATCGCTGCTGCTGCTCGCGGTGTCGGAGGAGGGCCTTGAGGCCACCGAGCCGGTGGACCTCGCCGCCCTGGTCGAGGCGGACCTGGCAGAGGCGGGCCCGGCGGCGACCGGGCACGAGGGCCTGACCGTCGTCACCGACCTCGCACCGGTGACCGTGCGGGGCGACCGCGCCCTGCTGGACCACCTGATCCGCAACCTGCTGGCCAATGCCGTACGCCACAACCGCCCCGGCGGCCGCATCGAGGTGTCCACGGCGCCGGGCCCGGCCGGAGGCGTCCTGACGGTGTCGAACACCGGGCCGGTGATCGACCCGCAGGACGTGCCCCGGCTGCTGGAGCCGTTCCGCCGCCGGGCCGAACGCCGCCACACGGCGGGCGAGGGCGCCGGTCTCGGCCTCTCCCTGGTCGCCTCGATCGCCCGCGCGCACGGCGCCCGGCTCCTGGCGGAGGCGAACCCGGCGCCGGCCGGGGGCATGACGCTCCGGGTCCGCTTCGAGGCTCAGGACGGCCCGACGGGCGGGCCGGCGGCGATGCGGCGGGCCGGGCCGGCGGTGCGTCGGGCCGGGCCGGCGGGCGGGCCATCTGACCGATTCGCCCGGTCCGCGGCATGTGAGGAGGTTCACCCCTCCTTGACCCGGGGCGGAGGCGCTCCTTAGCGTCGATGGCCGGGACCGACCGTGGAGGATGAACGCGCCCATGCGCATGACCAGCACTTCCGTACGCCGCCGACGGGCGGGAGCCGCCGTGGCGGCGACCGCGCTCGGTCTTCTGGCCGCAGCCGTGGCCCCGGCCCTCGCCGCGACGGACGCCTCCCCCACCGGCCGCTCCCGGGAGACGTCCTCCTCCGGCTCGGCCACGGGTTCCGGGGCCCGCCCGGCCCGCACGGTCATTTCGCCGGCCATCTCCCGGCTGGCGCAGGGCACCGGGCGGGACATCGCGATCACCATCGACGACGGTCCGGACCCGAAGTGGACCCCGCAGATCCTGCGGGTGCTCCGGCAGAACAACGTCAAGGCCACCTTCTGCATCGTCGGCACGCGCGCGCAGGAGCACCCCGAGCTGGTGCGCGCGGTCGCGGCCGACGGACACCAGCTGTGCGACCACACCGTCGACCACGACGTGACGATGGACCACAAGCCGGTCGCCTACCAGCGCCAGCAGATCCTCGACGGCAAGGCCATGATCGAGAAGGCCGTGCCGGGCGTCGCGGTGAACTACTACCGCGCCCCGGGCGGCGCCTTCACCCCCGAGAGCCGCGCGATCGCCGCGGCGAACGGGATGCGGCCCTTGGGCTGGAGCGTGGATCCCCAGGACTGGAGCCGCCCGGGCCTGCCGGCCATCGTCTCCGCGGTGGAGGGCAAGCTGCCCGAGCGTCCCACGGTCCTCTTCCACGACGGCGGCGGCGACCGCAGCCAGACCGTGGCCGCCCTCGAGCAGTACCTCCCGTGGCTCAGGGCCCGGGGCTACACCTTCACCTTCCCCGCCCGGACCACGCCCTGAGGCCCTGACGAGCCGCGTCAGCGCAGCGACTCCCTCGGCGGCCGCTCGCGCTGGGCGCCGTACGCGATGAAGTAGGCGGGCACCCGATTCAGCCACCGCGAGTCGGTGATCAGCTCGGTCAGCCGCTTCGCCCTGCGGGGGTCGCCGAACGCGGCCCGGCCCGCCAGCAGCGGCTCGATGACCTGGGCGTGGGCCACACGCTGGAGCCCCTGGGTGGCCACGGTGGTGGGCCAGCGGCGGCGCTGGACGCGGCGCACGTCCCGCAGTCCCACGGTCCCCTCCCGCAGCGGGCCCACCAGGTACCGGGCGGCGGCCACCGCGTCCTGTACGGCCAGGTTGATGCCGATGCCGAAGACCGGGGACATGGCGTGCGCTGCGTCCCCGATGCACAGCAGCCCGGGGCGGTGCCAGCGGCGCAGCCGTTCCAGGCGTACGTCGAGCAGCTTCACCTCGTCCCAGGAGCTGAGGGCGTGCGCCCGGTCGGCCAGCCAGGGGGCGGCCTGCGTGAACTGGGCCATGAAGTGGTCCAGGCCCGCGGCGCGGCGCTCGGCGTCGGTCCCCTTGGGGATGAGGGCGGCGCACTGCCAGTAGTCGCCGCGGTCGATGAACGCGGTGAAGAACCTTTCCCCCAGGCCGCCGACGAGCCCGCTCGGGTCCGCCTCGCGGCGGGGAAGCCGGAACCACCAGGCGTCCATCGGGCACGCGAAGCCCTGCAGCCCGAGCTCGGGCAGCTCCCTGGCCAGCGAGCCGCGGCCGTCGCAGGCCACGGTCAGGGTGGCCCTGAGCTCACCGGTGCTGCCGTCGGCGGTGCGGTAGCGCACGCCCCTGACCCGGCCGCCCTCCATCAGGAAGGAGGTCGCCTCGGTGTGCATGCGCAGCCGGAAGGACGGTTCCCGGCGCGCTTCGTCCGCGAGGAGGTCGAGCAGGTCCCACTGGGGCACCATCGCGATGTAGTTGTACTTGCCGTGCAGCGCGCCGATGTTGCCGATCGTCACGAGGGACCGGTCCGGGGCGAGGGGCAGCTGCACCGAGGACACGTGGCGCTGCGGCAGCCGTGCGAAGCGTTCGGCGAGGCCGATGTCGTCGAGCAGCGAGAGGGTGGACGGGTGCACGGTGTCGCCGCGGAAGTCGCGCAGGAAGTCGCCGTGCTTCTCCAGCACCGTCACCTCCACGCCTGCCCGGGCCAGCAGCAGTGCCAGGACCATGCCCGCGGGCCCGCCTCCCACCACGCAGCAGGTCGTTCGCTCCACGGCAACCACTCCCTTCGGGGCCCCGGGGGTGAGCCCAAGGGGACGTATACCGTACGGACGCCCGGGCGGCCGGGAGGAACCGGCGTGGTCAGTCCGCGGCGGCCCGGGAGGCGGTGCGCAGGACCGCCTCGGCCTCGCCGGCAAGGCGGTGGACGAGGTCGGCGGCGGGTGCGACGTCGCCGATCAGGCCTGCGCACTGGCCGGTCAGCGGCAGGAGCCGGTGGGCCGTGCCGTTCTGCATCGCCGTCATGACCTGGTTGCGCAGCACGTCCGCCCTGTCGGCGGCCTCCTGCCCGCGGGCGTTCCACTCGTCGACGAACCCGGTGCGCAGCGAGCGCGGGACGGTCTCGTACCCGCCCTCGGTGGGAGGCGGCAGGACGTGCTGGGCGAAGGCCACCTTGACCGCGTCCTGACTGGCGGCGGCACCGATGGCCGCCTTCCACTCGTCGGGGACGGCGCATTCGGCCGAGGCGAGGAACCGCGTGCCGATGCTGACGCCTTGGGCCCCGAGCACGAGGGCCGCGGCCAGACCCCGGCCGTCCGCGATTCCGCCGGAGGCGAGGACCGGCAGCGGCGCCACCGCGTCGACGACCTGCGGCACCAGCACCATCGTGCTGACCTGGCCGCTGAAGCCGCCCGCCTCCGCGCCCTGGGCGATGATCACGTCGGCTCCGGCCTCGGCCGCGCGCAGGGCCTGCTCGACGGTGGTCACCTGCTGTACGTAGAGGGCCCCCGCATCGTGGACGCGTCCCACCAGATCGCCCGGTGCGCCCAGCGCGAGCGAGAACACGGGCGGGCCCGCGGTGATGACGGCATCGAAGACCTCCGGGTCGAAGGGGCGGCGGGTCATGTTGACCGCGAACGGCCTGTCGGTGAGCTCGCGCAGGCGGGCCATGTCCTCGCGTGCCTGCGCCGCGGTGCGCAGGGCGGTCGGGACGCTGCCGAGTCCGCCGGCGTTGCTCACCGCGGCGGGGAGCTCGACGCCTTGCTGCCACGGCCCTCCCAAGGCTCCCTGCACGATCGGCACGTCGATGCCGAGTACGTCGCACACCGGTGTCCTGAGCACGGTCCTCCGTTCACGCCCGCCCGTTCGGTCCCCGTCACGGGTTCTGCTACCGGGTAACTGTCCACGCTCCGGGCCCGAAAGGCCGCCAGGCACGCCCGGCGACCGCCCGCCGGGTTGACCCTCCCCTTGCGTCAGGGTTGAGGCTGGGGACGAACGAAAGGGCAGGCCATGGGATACACCGTGGGTCAGGTCTCGGCCTTCGCCGGGGTGACCGTACGCACGCTGCACCACTACGACAGGACGGGACTGCTCTCGCCCGGTGACCGCAGCCGGGCCGGCTACCGCCGCTACGACGACGCCGACCTCGCACGGCTCCAGCAGATCCTGTTCTACCGCGAACTGGGCTTCCCCCTGGAGGAGATCGCCGAGATCCTCGCGGACCCGCAGGCGAACGCGCTGGAGCACCTGCGGGCCCGGCAGCGGCAACTGGCCGAGGAGATCGGCCGGCTGCAGCGGCTGGCCGAGGTCGCCGAGCGGGCGATCGAGGTCCAGCAGACCGGCGTGTCCCTTGCGCCCGAGGAGCGCTTCGAGGTCTTCGGCGAGATCGCCTTCGACCTCACCTACGCCACCGACGCGCAGCTGAAGTGGCAGGACTCCCCGGGACACCGGGAGGCCATGGCCCGGGCGTCCGCCCACACCAAGGAGGACTGGGCCCGGCTCATGGGCGAGGCCGCCGCCTGGCGGGCCGAACTCCTCGCCGCCTTCGACGACGGCGAACCCGCCGACGGGGAACGGGCCATGGACATCGCCGAGGAGCACCGGCTGCACGTGACCCGCTGGTTCACGCCCTGCCCGCCCGACATGCACCGGCGCATCGCCGAGGACTTCGCCGCCGACCCGCGCGCCTTCGCCCTCGTCGTGCCGCCCTCGCAGCAGCGCCCGGGCCTGGCCGCCTATCTGGCCGGGGCGGTGCACGCCAATGCGTCCCGCCGCGGCGGCGCCGGCGCCGCCGCAGCCGTACCGAACGAACCACAGGTGAGGAAGACCGATGAGAATCCTGATCGCCACGGCCGGATCGCGCGGTGACGTCGCGCCCTACACCGGGCTGGGCGCCGCCCTGCTCCGCGCCGGGCACGAGGTCGCCCTCGCCGCCACGGACGCCTTCGCGCCCCTGGCCGAGGAGGCCGGGCTGGAGTTCCGGCGGCTGCCCGCGGACCCCAGCGCGCACGGCGGCGTCCGGTCCCAGCGGGAACTGCTGCGGGCGGCCTCGGCTTTCATGACCGAACTGGGCGAGGGATTCGCCGGCGCCGTGGCCGAGGGCACCGACCTGCTCCTGCTGTCGACGACCACCGCCCCGCTCGGCTGGCACGTCTCCGAGGCCACCGGGATACCGGGCCTGGGCGTCTACCTCCAGCCCACCGCCCCGACAGGCGATTTCGCCCCGACCGTGATGGGGACCCGGTCGCTGGGCCGGTTCGGCAACCGCGCCGCCGGGCGGTTCGCCCTGCGCATGGCCGACCGGGTCTTCGAGCCGGCGGTGGCGCGGCTGCGCGACCGCCTGGATCTGCCCGCACTCACCTCCGTACGGATGCGCCGGCGCCAGGACCGGGCCGGCTGGCCCGTCCTGCACGGCTTCAGCACGGCGCTCGTGCCGCGCCCGTCCGACTGGGCGGCCGGGCTGGAGGTGACCGGCTCCTGGTGGCCGTACGTCGAGCCGGACGCACAACTGCCCGCGGTCCTGGAGGACTTCCTGGCGGCCGGGCCGCGCCCGGTCCTCGTCGGCTTCGGCAGCATGGCCGCCGGGGAGGGCGAGCGCCTCGGCGGGATCGCGGTGCGCGCACTGCGGCGGGCCGGGCTGCGCGGCGTACTGCAGTCGGGCAGCGCCGGGCTCGCCGCCGACGGGGGCGGGGGCGGGGGCGGGGACGACGTGCTGACCATCGGCGACGTGCCGCACGCCCTGCTGTTCCCGCGGCTGGCCGGCGTCGTCCACCACGCCGGGGCCGGCACCTCGGCGGCGGCCCTGCGCGCCGGGGTTCCGTCGGTCACCGTGCCGGTGGCCGCGGACCAGCCCTTCTGGGCCGCGCGGCTCGCCTCGATCGGCGCGGCCCCGGCCCCGATCCCGTTCCGCTCGCTGACGGCCGAGAACCTCGCCGACGCGCTCGTGGACATGGTGCGGGAGCCCTCCTACGCGCACGCCGCCGCGGCCGCCGCGCGGCACATGGCGCAGGAGGACGGAACGGGCGCCGTGGTGGCGGCCGTACGACGGCTGGCCGGATGAGGGGACGGCGCCCTCGCTGGCGCGGGCGCCGCAACTCGCCGGGCGTCAGCCGCAGGGCGCGCCCTGCGCCGGCTGTCCGCCCGTGCTTCGCGGGCCCGGGTGCTGGTGGTCGGCTACCCGGCGGTGCGCCCCGACGACCCGGTGACCTGCCTGGGCAGGATGCCGGTCACGACCGGCGATCTGCGCTTCCTGCGCTCCGTGATCGGCGTGCTCAACGAGAGTCCGCCTCGGCCGCTGCGGCGGCGGGCGCCGCGTACGTCGACACCCTCGGTCCGACCAGGGGCCACGACAGCGACAGCTGCTCGGCGTCCCCCTGGATCGAGGGCCTGCTGCCGGCCTCGCCCGCCGCACCCCCGCACCGCACCCCCGCACCCCGATGCGGCCGGTGAACGGGCCATGGTCCAGGCGGTGTTGAAGGCGCCGGCTCGCTGAACCGGTCGACCGCTCGAGCCACAGGCCCCTCCGCCCGCGCTGCCGCGGGCGGAGAGGGTGCGGTGTCAGCGGGTGGCGAGGAGGGTGAGCGTGTCGATCACGCGGTTCGAGAAGCCCCACTCGTTGTCGTACCAGGCGACCACCTTGACGTGGCGGCCGTCGACGCGGGTGAGGGCCGAGTCGAAGATCGACGAGGCGGGGTTGCCCACGATGTCGGCCGACACGAGCGGGTCGTCCGAGTACTCCAGGACGCCGGCCAGCGGGCCCTGCGCCGCGGCGCGGTACGCCTCCAGCACCTCCTCGCGCGTCACGTCGCGGGCGACGGTCGTGTTGAGCTCGACGATCGAACCCACCGGGACCGGCACGCGGATCGAGTCGCCCGACAGCTTGCCGTCGAGGTTCGGCAGGACGAGCCCGATGGCCTTGGCGGCGCCCGTCGTGGTCGGCACGATGTTGACGGCGGCGGCGCGGGCGCGGCGGGGGTCGCGGTGCGGACCGTCCTGCAGGTTCTGCTCCTGCGTGTAGGCGTGGACCGTCGTCATGAAGCCGTGCTCGATGCCGGCGAGCTCGTCGAGTACGGCGGCCAGCGGCGCGAGCGCGTTCGTCGTGCACGAGGCGTTCGAGACGATGGTGTGACGGGCCGGGTCGTAGGCGTCGGTGTTGACGCCGTACGCGAGCGTGACGTCGGCGCCGTCCGAGGGGGCGCTGACGAGGACCTTCTTCGCACCGGCCTTGAGGTGGGCGCGGGCGGCCTCGGCGGACGTGAAGCGACCGGTCGCCTCGAGCACGATGTCGACGCCGAGCTCGGCCCAGGGCAGCTGCTCCGGCTCCCGCTCCGCTAGCACCGTGATGCGGCGGCCGTCGACGACGAGGGCGTTGCCGTCGACCGTCACGGGGCGGCCGAGCCGGCCGGACGTGCTGTCGTAGGCGAGCAGCCGGGCGAGCGTGGTGGGCTCGGAGAGGTCGTTGACGGCGACGACCTCGAGGTCGCTTTCGCGTTCGAGCAGCGCGCGCAGCACGTTGCGTCCGATGCGGCCGAATCCGTTGATGGCGATGCGAGTCATGAGCGGTGTCCCCTTCTGTTCGCCACCAGACTCGCGCCTGCCGACCGCCCCCGACAGTGGCGAGATTGCCACGGTTCGAAAGTATCTCGCCAGCTCGTCGATCAAGCGGGGCGCGGCGGGCTATTCGCCCTGGGTGAAGGTGCGCCGGTACTCCGTCGGAGTGGTGCCGAGGATGCGCTGGAAGTGCAGCCGCAGGTTGGCGCCGGTGCCGAGGCCGACGTCGGCGGCGATCTGCTCGACGCTCCGCTCCGAGCGTTCGAGCAGCTCACGGGCCACGTCGACCCGGGCCCGCATGATCCACTGCATGGGGGTGTACCCCGTGTCCTGGGCGAACCTCCGCGAGAACGTGCGCGGCGACACCGCCGCGTGCTGGGCGAGCGCTTCGAGGGTGAGGGGCTCGCCGAGCCGGTGCAGCGCCCACTCGCGGGTGGCGGCGAAGCGTTCGCCGAGCGGCTCGGGCACGCTGCGCGGGAGGTACTGCGCCTGGCCGCCGCTGCGGTACGGGGCCGCGACCAGGCGCCGGGCCGCGTGGTTCGCCGCGGCCACGCCGAGGTCGCGGCGCAGGATGTGCAGGCACAGGTCGATGCCGGAGGCGGCGCCGGCGGAGGTCAGGACGCTGCCCTCGTCGACGAACAGGACGTTCTCGTCGAGCCGGACGAGCGGATGCCTCGCCACGAGTGCCCGGGCGTAGTGCCAGTGGGTGGTCGCGCGCTTGCCGTCGAGCAGGCCCGTCGCGGCGAGGGCGAAGGCGCCCGTCGAGATGGCGGCGAGCCGCGCGCCCCGCCCGTGGGCGGCGATCAGCGCGTCGACCACCTCCTGCGGCGGGTCGTCGCGGTCCGGGAACCGATAGCCGGGGACGAAGACGATGTCGGCCCACTCCAGCGCGTCGAGCCCGTGGGTGACGTAGTACGACAGGCCGTCGCCACCCGTCACGAGGCCCGGCGCGGCGCCGCACACCCGCACCTCGTACGGCATGCTCGCCCGGGTGCTGAAGACCTGCGCGGGAATGCCGACGTCGAGCGGCTTGGCACCCTCCAGCACGAGGACGGCGACGCGGTGCAGGCGGGGAGCGGGAGGGGGAGGGGGAGCGGAGGCGGACACGTGACAGAGGGTACGCGGGGGTGCGGACGGCCTGGAAAACGCGTATGCCGGGGGTGCGGACGGCATGGAAAACGCGTGTGCCGGGGTGCGCAGGTCCCAGAAAACCCGTGTGCGCCGGCTCGGACAGCTTTGGGATCATGCCCGGATGGCCCACCCTCTGGAATCCCTGGTCATCCGCCACACCCACCGCCTGCCCGTGCCCTCCGGGCCCGCCGGGCGGGGCGACGTCGCCGCGCGGCAGTTCGACGCCGCGCTGCTGTCCGTCGGCTTCAAGCTCTCGGCGGAGCTGCTGGAGCGCCTCTCCGGGCTGGACGGGGAAACGGTTCTCCAGACGGCGTCGCGCACGCTCGACACCGTGCGCGCCATGGTCGGCGACCACGTCCGACACAACGTCTGCTTCATCGACTTCCCGGCCAACGTTCCGGACACCTTCGACTTCTGGATGCAGTGCATCCGCGAGGCGCTCGTTGACGACGCCTCCCGCCCGGGCACGCTCGACCGGCTCCGGACCGGCGTCGTCGACCTGCTGACCCTCCCCTCGTACGGCAGCTACCGGCACACGTACGCGCAGATGCTCGCCGCGCACGACGAGCTGATCGCCGCCGCGGGGGACCGCATCACGGTCCTGCACCCGGGTGGCACCGCGGAGGAGGAGGTGACCGCCCTGTACCTGGCCCTGGCGGGCAGCACCACGCCGCTGGGCGAGGAGGGCCTGCGCGACCTAGGGCTGCTCGCCGGGCACTGCGCCGACGGCCCCCGGCCCGAGGAGATACCGGTCCGGGAGAACCGCGCCGTGGTCAACCGCGCACGTCTCGCCTGCGGCGCGGACCTGCTGGTGGACACCGTCACCGACGTGCTCCGCCTGGCCTGCGCCCTGTCGGACGGGGACGTCACCCTCACGGAGCCGACCCGGCTGCGCTCGATGTCCCGGCCGGTGCGCCGTGCGCTGCTCGCCGCCCTCGACGGGCTCGTCGCCGCGGCCCCCGCCAAGCTCGCCGACGTCGCCGCACACCGCGAGGCGTTCAAGCGCCTCGGCGAGCGCCTCCACCCGCACGAGTATCCGCGCCGGCCGCACGCCGCGGAGGTGTTCGCCGTCGCCCGCGGTGAGAAGCGGGCCCGGACCCTCGGCGGCCGCATCGAGGAACTGCTCGGCGCCGGCGACGTCGCGGGGGCGGCTCGGCTGCTGGCCTCGGCCGCCCCGGGCAGGCTGCTGCGCTCCCTGGACCGGCTGCTGCGGGCCTGCGCGGACCAGGACGGGCGCGACGCCGTCGTGGCCGCCGCCGAGGAGGCCGCCCCGCGGGTCTCCGGGCGGGTCCTGCTGTCGGTCCGCGAGCACTTCCACAACCGGACGCTCCGGACGACGCGGACGCAGGAGGCGCAAGGAGAAGCGGAAGCGGGGCGGCGCCGCGTCTTCGTCAACCGCTTGGGCCGCGCCTGGGTCACCGCCGACACCCGTGCGCCCGTACCGGCGCCCGAGGTCGAGCGCCTGATCGCGGCGCTGGACGCGGAGACACGGCGCCGCCTGCCCGAGCCGGGGCCGTTGCTGATCGACCCCCAGGTCCTCGACGTCGCCCTCCCGCTCAGCGGCAAGGCCACGGCCGAAGGTCTCGGCGTGCTGCCGCGCGGCTCGCTCTCCCCGGTCGACGGGGAACTCCTGCGGTTCTTCGTCCACTGGCAGCAGACCCGGGAGAGCACCGACTACGACCTGTCGGCGCTGATGCTGGACGCGTCGTACGCCACTGTCTGCTGGCTGTCGTACACCGCCCTCCAGGCGGTCGGCGGCGAGCACTCGGGCGACATCACCGACGCGCCCGGGCCCGACGGCGCCTCGGAGTTCATCAACCTGCGCCTGGACGCCGTGAGCGGCGACTTCATCGTGCCGCAGGTCAACATCTACTCCGGGGAGGGCTTCGAGGAGGCCGCCGAGTCGTTCTTCGGCTTCATGCTGCGCGACGCCGAGCAGCACGGGCGGCCCTTCGAGCCGCGTACGGTGCGCACGAAGTCGGAGCTGCGGGGGCCGGGCAGGGTGGCGCTGCCGCTGGTGTTCCTGCGCGGGAGCGACGGCCGGTGGCGGGCCAAGTGGCTGCACCTGTACCTGCGGGGCAGGCCCAGTGCCAACCGGGTCGAGGGGAACCGGGTGACGGTCGGCACGCTGGTGCGCGGCATCGTCGAGCACGACCACCTCACGGTGCGGTACCTGGTCGGGCTGCTGGCGGACCGGGCCCCGGCCACCACTTGGTGGGACGGCACGGAGCTGCCGGCCGGGCCCGTGACGTACATCGGCCTGGAGCGCCCGGAGGGGCTGCATCCGGATTCGTTGGTCGTCACCCCGGAAAACCTGCGTGCCCTGGTCCCCCGCTGACTGTTACCGTGGGCCCCGGCGAGGCCATGGGTGGACTTCCTTCTCAAAACCCTCGGGGGCTTCCCCCGATTTACCACTAGTCCCCCCGCTTTCCTCGCCCTCGACGTCGAGCCGGGATGCCCAGTGCGTCCCGGCTTCGTCATGTCGCCCTTGACCGAAGGCCTAAGGCTACGGCCCACGGCCGCGCGTCAGCCGGTCAGGTGGCCCAGGGCCACCGCGGCGTGCAGCGCGATGCCCGTGGCCATCGCGGCCTCGTCGAAGACGACGCGGTTGGAGTGGCAGTCGGGGGTGCCTTCGGCCGGAACGCCGGACGGGCGGGCGCCGAGGACCGCCATGGTGCCGGGAACGCGTTGCAGGACGTACGAGAAGTCCTCGGCACCCATGACCGGGTCCGGCAGGTCGAACACGGCCCCCGGCCCGAGGAGCGCGGTGGCGGCCCGGTGGGCGGCTGCGGTGAAGGCCGGGTCGTTGAGCAGGGGCGGGTAGCCCTCGATCAGGGTCACCTCCGCCTCGGCGCCGTGTGCGGCCGCGATGTGGCGGGCGGTGCGTTCGATGCGGGCGCGCACCGCCTCGCGGGTGGCGGGGGTGAGGGTGCGGAAGGTGCCGTGCAGTTCGGCGGTCTCGGGGATGACGTTGGTGGTGGTGCCGGCCTCGATGCGGGCGATGGTGACCACCGCCGGGTCGAAGACGTCCACGGTGCGGGTCACCATCGTCTGCAGGGCCCCGACGATCGCGCAGGCCACCGGGATCGGGTCGAGGGCGCGGTGCGGGGCGGCGGCGTGGCCGCCGTGCCCCCGTACGGTGATGTGGATCTGGTCGGCGGCGGCGTACGTCGGTCCGGGCCGCAGGTGCACGGTGCCGGACTCGAAGCGGGTGGTGACGTGCATCGCGAAGGCGGCGTCCACGCCCTTGCCGTCCGCGGTGTCCAGGACGCCTTCGTCGATCATGTGTGCGGCGCCGCCGCCCTTCTCCTCGGCGGGCTGGAACATGAACACCACGCGCCCGGGCAGTTCTCCGCGGCGGGCCGCCAGCAGGCGGCAGGCGCCCACGAGCATCGAGGTGTGCAGGTCGTGCCCGCAGGCGTGCATGGCGCCGGGCAGCTGTGAGGCGTACTCCAGGCCGGTCTCCTCGCTCAGGGGCAGGGCGTCCATGTCGGCGCGCAGCAGGATCGTCGGGCCGGGGCGTGCGCCGTCCAGGGTGGCGGTGAGGGAGCTGAGGCGCCGGCCGGTGGCGATGGTCAGCGGGAGTCCCGCGAGGGCGTCCAGGACCTGCTTCCGGGTGTGGGGCAGGTGCGCTCCCACTTCGGGATGGCGGTGCACGGCGCGGCGTACGGCGACGATGTCCGGCAGCAGCGCACGGGCCTCGCGCAGGAGTTCGGCCGGCTGCTTGGTCGTTTCGCCCTGGTCGGTCATCAGTGGCTCCCTGTGCGGCTGTCGGCGGCGTGCTCGATGTGGTGGAGGAGGATACGGGGGTGTCGTCGGGCCGGCCGGGTACAACGCCGACCGCTCTCGGCGCACGCAGGGTCGGCGTCGCCTCAGGCCTGGTCCGCCGGTGCGAGGGCGGCCAGCAGTTCGCGGCCGAGGCGCAGGTGGCGGTGGCCGTGTTCGAGGAGTGCCGCGGCCTCGCCGAGGGTCCGCCTCAACAGGGCGCGGGCTTCCTCGGGGCGGGCGGCGGCCAGGGCGCGGGCCCATTCCAGCCGGGCGTAGACGGTGTGCGGGTGGTCGGAGCCCATGACGCGCGTACGGTCGGCCACGAGTGATTCCCAGGCCGTGACGGCCTCGGCGGTCCGGCCGGCCCGGGCGGCGAGCGCGGCGCGGCTGCTGCGGACGGCGAGGGTGTGCGGATCGTCGGGGCCGAGGGTGCGTTCGGCGTCGGCGAGCAGTTCGGTCAGTTCCTGCTCCCTCCGGGCGGGGTCGCCTGCGCCGTACCAGATCAGGCTGCGCCGGGTGGCCAGCACCTGGGGGTGCTCCGGGCCGTGGACGCGCAGCCGGTCGGCGAGCAGCCGGCCCAGCTGCCGGGCGGCCTCGGCCCTGGCACCGGCCTGTCCCGTGAAGTAGGCCAGCTGGTGCCGGGCGGCCAGGGTGTCCGGGTGGTCGGCGCCGAGAACCGCCGCCGCGTCTGCGGCCAGGGTCGCGAACCGGGCGGCCGCGGCGTGCGGGTTGCCTGCCTCGCCGGTGAAGTAGGCCAGCTGGTGGCGTGCGGCCAGGGTGTCGGGGTGGCGCGGGCCGAGCCGGTCCTCCCGGCGCCGGGTGATCCCGGCGAGCTCGGCGGCGGCCCGGCGCGGCCGGCCCGCGTCCCCGACGGTGATGGCGAGCAGGAAGTCCGCGCCCGCCACCCCGTTCAGCCGGGCCCGGGACAGCGCCTCGGCGGCCCGTCGCGGGCGGCCGTCCTGGTGGGCCTGGAGCCCGATGTCGTAGGTCTCGGCCGCCGTCACCCTGCCGATCAGCGCCTGCCAGAGGTGGTCCGGGACCGGCGCCAGGCCCGGCGCGTTGAGCAGGTAGTCGAAGGCCGCGTAGCCCTGGGTGTAGTTGCCGATCAGCAGGCCGCTGGTGGCGTAGGCGGCCGTGCAGGCCCAGTCCATCGCCGCGTCGAAGGGTTCCGGCTGCAGGTCACCGCCGCCGCGGGCCGTCAGGTACGGCACGTGCAGCTCGCGCAGCCACTCCCGGCTGACCGGCCGGCGCAGCCCGGCCCGCCGGCAGTCCACGGCGGCGGCCACCACCGCCGCGCCGCGCGGATTGGCACCGGGGGCCCAGGCGTCCTGCCACGTGGCCAGCAACTCCGGTCCGGCGGCGAGGACTTCGGCGATCCCGAAGCGCTCCCCGGCCCGCAGTGCCGCGCCGATGCGCGGATCCTCCCGGTGGGCCAGGGCCCGTCGGCGCTCCGGCACCGACCAGTGCCGGGCGAGCCGGACCACCACCGCCTGCTGGAGCACGTCCCGCTGGGTGCGCCAGGCGTCGCGGTCCGAGCCGGTCAGCCGGCTCTCCTCCCGGGCGTCGAAGCGGCGGAACTCCTGGGTGCGCATGGTGGCCAGCACCACCCGCCGTCCCGGCCGGCCCGCCGACAGCCCGGCCAGCATGGCGGCGGTCAGGCCGCCCGCGCCGAGGAAGTCCTCCAAATCGTCCAGCCACAGCACGGATCGCCGCCGGCGCGCCGCCACCCGTAACGCCTCCGCGAGTGCGGCCCGGCTCAGCGGGCGGACGAAGGCGTGCCGGGGAAAGAGCCCGCGGGCCACCTCGTGCGCCAGCCGGGACTTGCCGGCCGTGGACTCCCCCACCAGCAGGACGAATCCGGCCCGGCCAAGGGCCTCGCGCAGCTGCGGCTCCACGTCGCGGCGGATGTACGCGGGCGGCGCGCCCGGGATCCGGCTCCCGTCGGCCGGGTGGCCGTCCGCGGGGTGGGCGCCGGCCAGCTCGGGGCGGTCCACCCGGCGCAGCGAGGGGATCCGGCCCGAGGGCGTGCGCAGCAGCCCGCCCGCACCGCCGGTCGCGTGCGCACCGTCCCGGCCTGCGCCGGTGGCGCGCTGCGGCTGGAGCCGCTCGGCGATCAGGCCGGACAGCGTGGTCACGGCCGCTCCGATGCCGGTGGCCCATGCCCCGCTGGTCCACAGCGAGGCCAGGGCCAGCGCCACCGCGCCGAGGCCCACCGCCCCGAGGTAGGCCGGCCAGCCGGGCGCGCGGCCGTTCCCCCGTACCAGCAACAGCGGCATGTCGCCCCCAGCACGTCCCGTGGCCTGCCGCCATTCTCACCCGTGCGCGCCGATTCGGTACCCGGGTTGGCCGCCAGGATCTGCGGCCGCGCGACCGGCCCGCCCCGTCCCGCTGTGTCACGGATCGCTGCGCTGTCCGGTCTCGAGCGGTGAAGGACGACGAGGTCCAGGGCAGGAGCATGATCGACGGTGCGGGTGTTCGGGGCACGCAGGGGCCGGCATGACCGGGACGGCGGAAAAAGCCGCGGAGTTCGAGGGGCTGCGACCGCGCGGTGGTCGTGCTGCGGAAGCTGTTCGCGTTCGGCTTTCCGGAGATCGCCACGGCGGTGGGCCGCTCCGGGCGTGCGCGTTGAGCTCGTGATGGTCAAAGCCGGGCCTGTCGGCGACGCCCGGCCTGACGGGCAGTCGGCCCCCGGCGCAACATCACTCGGGTGCACGCCGGGCCCCTGGTCGAGGCACGGCGTCGCCACCCCGTGTCATGACCTTGTCGCGGAGTGGTTGCCTACGGAAGATCACTATCGGACAGCGAAGGTCGGCAAAGCGCCGTCGGCCCGCCCCCGGCACGGATAGCGGCCTCGTGTGTCCCGGCACGCGGCGGAGTCATCTACTGTCCTGCCTCGTCCTCGAAGACGATCCAGCCGTCGCACGCCGCCGCGGTGCTCTTACCCGCGGCCGGATCTCCTTCTTCCACAGCTCCACCGCCGCGTCGTCACGCTCGATGGCCCGCCGGGCGGGATGCTGCCACGACCAGCCGTGCCGCTTCAGCAGGGGCCCACGCGCCTTCCACCGTGTAGGAGCACCCGTAACGCTGCCGCGATCTCCCGGTTCCTCTCCCCGCGGCCGAAGCGTTCCACGGCCTCGAGCCGGATCCGCTCCCGCGTAGCCCTCCCGGCGTCGGTCAGCCCGCCGCCAGCAGTCGCCACGACCTGAGCCCTCGCCCCTCGGTCGGACGGGTTTTCCCGACCAGGGCCCCCGGTTTCCGATAATCCGAATTCCCATGTTTGAAGTCCCGCGGGCGGCGCATACGGATGGACGTAGGGTTCATACGCTCGCGAAGGGATGCTCCATGGGCATCATCGGCTGGATTCTCCTGGGCCTGCTCGCCGGCATCATCGCAAAGGCCTTGATGCCGGGTCGGGACCCCGGCGGATGCATTCTGACGATATTGATCGGCATTGCCGGTGCCCTTCTGGGCGGATGGCTCGGAAAGGTCATTTTCGGTGTCGACTCCATTGACGGGTTCTTCGAGCTGTCGACGTGGATCGCTGCAATCGTCGGCTCCCTGATCCTCCTGGGGATCTACCATCTCGTGGCCGGCAGGAGACATTGATGAAGTCCCCCCTCGCACGGCGGGGACACAGGAGGTGGAGGCGGCGATGGACGCCTCGGGCCGTCCGCCGCCGCATCCTGCTGCGGAGTGCGAGATGGGGGATGCGGCTGATGGCGGCGGGCGCCCTGCTGGCGTTTCGGCGCGCGCTGCGGGGCGCGTTCCGGGCCATGGTGCCCCACGGGCTTCGACTGGAGAGCAATGGGTGAACGGCCGGTGACCACCGCGCCGACCGCTGTGAGAGAAGGGTCGCCATGAGCGCCAGTGAGAAGATGAAGGCGAAGGCCGAGCAACTGGTCGGGAAGACGGTCAGGAAGACGGCGCACGCCTTGGGCAACAAGACCACCGAGGCCAAGGGCAGCGCTTTGGAGGCCCGCGGAAAGGCCCGGGAATTGAAGGAACGGGGAAAGGACGAACTCAAGCCTTGACCCGGATCCGGCGGCGTCCGCGGTGGGTCGCGTAGGCGGGGTCCCGATGGACCCCGCCTACGGGTGTGCGCCATGGACGGCGTCGAGACCCCAGGGCGCGCAGGCCCCGTCGGCCGTGATTGGATCTTTGGGTCTCGCGTTTCCTCCGCCAGGAGGGCACGTGAATCGTGAAGTCCGAGAACGGAGAACGGGGAACATGCGCAAGACGGTTACCGGGGTGGCACTGGTCGTGGCGGCGGCGCTTTTGACCGGTTGCGGGAGTGACGGCGGGAAGAAGGGCGGCGGCGGGGCGGACGGTGCGGGCGCGAAGGTGCCGGCGGCCCAGAGCCCCTCCCCCGCGGCCACGGCCACGGCCACGGCCACGGGCAAGGCCGCGGCGGGCAAGGGCGGTGGTGGCGGCGACGGTGCGACCCACGAGGTGACGCTCGAAGTCTCCGGCCAGGGCAAGACGCAGATCATGTACAACGCCGACACGAGCGGCTTCGACCAGCAGACCCTGCCCTGGACGAAGACGGAGACCGTCAAGCTCACCGGCGCGGAACAGAAGGTGGGTTACCTGGTGACGGTCGTCCCGGGCTCGATCCAGGGCGCCGACGGGATGCTGCAGCAGGCGCCGTGCGTCATCAAGGTCGACGGCAAGCAGGTCGCCGACAACGACGGCGGGAAGAACCCCAAGGGCTGCACGTACAAGATCAAGTAGCGTCGCCGGACCGGCCGCGTCCGCTTCGGGCGGTTGTCAGCGGTCGTCAGCGGTTGTCACCATCTGCCCCCGATGGCTCAAGTGCCGCTACGTCCCAGCACTTGACGATGGGGAGGCTGCCATGGGCGAGCAGTTGGTTCGTACGGTCGAGGTGCCTTTGCAGGACGGTGGCGACGACACCATCCGGGTGCAGATCCGCGAGGTCGACGAATCCCTCGTCCGGGTCGGCCGCGGCGGCCGGGCGGTAGCGCGGGCGGAGCGGACGTTCGGCCAGATGCTGGACACCGTACGCCCCGTGGCGGAGAGCTTCGTGGGGCGGTTCCGGCAGCTGGCCGATGCACCGGACGAGATCACCCTGGAGTTCGGGGTCTCGCTGTTCGCCGAGGCGGACCTCGTCATCGCGAGCACCGCGACCGCGGCCAATTTCTCCGTGAGTCTGACGTGGAACAGGCCTGACACGAACGCCGCACCTGCCGAGAATGCCCCGCAGAGCGAGTGATGTTGGCAGGCGCAAGTCACGTCATGGGTGGGCGGCGCGGTGGCGGGTGCACGGTCGCGGAGCGCGGACGAGGCGCTGGCCTCGGCGGTCGTCCGGATCAGGGGGCTTGACGGCACGGTCTGCGGTGCGGGCGCGCTGGTCGCTCCGGACCTGGTGCTGACCTGCGCCCATGTCGTGTCGGACGCGCTCGGGCTCCCGCGCCACGATCCGGTTCCGCCGACGGGGCCGGGCACGCCCGCGGAGCCGGCCACGCCGCCGGAGCACGGCCCGGTCGAGGGCACCGTCGACGTCGATCTCCGCTCGCCGGTCCGGCGGTCGCCGGAGCCGGCCCGTGGCCCGCCGACGTGGAGCGCTGGAGCGCTGGGTCCCGACCCGGCAGGACCGCACCGGCGACATCGCCGTGCTGCGGCTGCGGGAGCCCCTGCCCGGGGCGCGTCCGCTTCCCGTGGCCGACCCGCCGGAGCTGTGGGGGCACGGGGCGCGGGCCGTGGGGTTCACGGGCGGCGAGCCCGGCGAGCTGTGGTTCCGGGGCCGGTTCAGCGGGCCGACGGCGGAGGGCTGGATCCAGCTCTCCCGGGCCGACGGCGAAGGCTCGTACGTGAAGCGGGGCTTCAGCGGCAGTCCCGTCTGGGACGACGAGCCGGGAGCGGTGGTCGGCCTCATGGTCGCGGCGCAGCCCGAGCGCGAAGCCCAGCAGGCGTTCATGCTGCCCACCGGAACGCTGCTGCGGGAGATACCCGAGCTCGCGCCGGTCCTGCTGCCCGCCACGCCCTTCCGCGGGCTGTCCGCGCTCCAGGAGCACGACGCGGACGTGTTCTTCGGGCGGGACGACGACGTCGACAAGGTGGTGGCAGCGCTGCTGGGCACCCACCCGGCCGTCACCGTGTACGGGCCCTCGGGCTGCGGGAAGTCGTCCCTGGCCCTCGCCGGCGTGGCCCCGCGCATGCGCCGGGCGGGCCATGAGGTCCTGGTGGCCGATTTCAGCGGCGCCACGTCCCCGAAGGCCGTCCTCGCGACGGAGCTGTTCGAGGTGGTGCGGTCGGGCCAGGATGACGGCCCCGCACGGGCCGAGAACGCCGATCAGGTGGAGCGGTGGCTGGACCGGCTCGGGCTCATGGGCGCCTTCCACCGGGCCACGGGCCGGCGGGGGCAGAAGGCCCGGCTCCTCGTCGTACTGGACCAGGCCGAGGCCCTGTTGAACCGCTCCGAGGCGGAGATCGAGCAGGCCGTCGCGCTGCTGTTCCCCGAGCAGAGACCGCCCGGCCTGCAGGTGCTGCTCACCCTGCGGGCCGACTTCATGGATGCGGCCCTGGGCGATGCGCACCTCGGCCCCGTCCTCAGGCGCGGAGTGACGCTCCCCCTCACGCCCATGACGCGGGACCAGCTGGACGCGGTGATCACCGAACCGATCGAGCGAATTCCGGCCGTCGCGTACGACCCCGGGCTCGACCGGCGCATCCTGGACGACGCGGGTGGCGAGCCGGGGATCCTCCCGCTCCTCGGGTTCGTCCTGGAGCAGCTGTGGGAGCGGCAGGCCGCCGGACGGCTCCGGGTCGCGGCGTACGAGGAGCTCGGCGGGGTGTCCGGTGCCCTGCGACGCCATGCCGAGGCGGCGTGGGCTGCGTGCGTCAGGCCCGGGGACGAGGGCGCACAGGCGCAGGCGCGGCTGGTGCTCACCGGGCTGGTAAGGGTGCTGCCGGGCGGCGAGGCCCCGCTGCGGCGCGCCCTGACCCGGGAGGAGGCCGGGGAGGAGCGCTCCCGCCTCGACCCCGCCCTGTGGAAGCGCCACCTGTGCGCCGTCCTCGGCCGCGGACTCACCGCCGACGAACGCGGCGGCCTGCCGTCCGGTCTGCTGGCCGAGATCTGCCCGGCGGGGCGCGGCTGAGGTCCGGCGAACCCGTAGAGTCGGGGCGTGACGAAGGATGCGAACGCGAGTACGGGCCGACCGCTGTACGGGTGCATGGGCCTGGGCGGCACCTGGGGCCCCGAGCCCTACGGCGCCCCGGAGATCGCGACTGCGGAGGCCGCGGTCACGGCGGCCCTGGAGATCGGGATCACCGCCTTCGACCACGCGGACATCTACCGCCACGGGAAGTCCGAGGCGGTCTTCGGTGAGCTCCTCGCGCGCGATCCCGGGCTGCGAGCCCGGATCACACTGCAGACGAAGTGCGGGATCCGCCTGGCCGACGGGGCGCACCCCGGCATGTACGACCTGCGCGGCAAGTCCGTGCTGCGCCGGGTCGAGGAGAGCCTGGTCCGGCTGCGCACCGACGTGATCGACGTCCTGCTGCTGCACCGCCCCGACCCGCTCGCAGACCCCGACGACATCGCGGAGGCCCTGCACTCCCTGCACGCCCAGGGCCTGGTACGCCGCTTCGGTGTGTCCAACATGGGGGCGGCGCAGATCGCGGCGCTGCAGTCCCGGCTGGGGCTGCCGCTGGTGGCCAACCAGCTGGAGATGAGCCTGCACAAGCGCGACTGGGTCGAAGCCGGGGTCCTGCTGAACACCCCCGAGGGGGCTGCCAACGGCTTCCCCCACGGCACTCTGGAGCACTGCCGCGACCAGGGCATCCAGGTGCAGGCATGGGGCGCGCTGGCTCAGGGCCGGTTCACCGGACGGCCCGCCACTGCGGAGGACCAGGCGGCCGCCGAGCTGCTCGCGGCGCTGGCGGAACGCAAGCAGGTGGCTCCGGAAACGGTGCTGCTGTGGTGGCTCCAACGGCACCCGGCCGGGATCGCACCGGTGATCGGCACCTCCGATCCGGGGCGGATCCGGGCCTGCCGGGAGGCGGGGGGGGGGGGGGCGGCGGGGGGCCCCGACGCGTGGTTACGGCGGTGGGGGGGGGCGCGCGGCACGGCGCGGCCGGTGGCGGGCGCGCCTCGGAGCTGAGGTCAGGGGCGGTCGCTCGGAGCTTGGTCGGCCGGCGTCATCGCGGCTCGGTCGGACTCGCTGCGCAGCACGCAGAATTCATTGCCCTCGGGATCGGCAAGGACCGCCCAGCCCGAGCCATCGGGGTTCCGGTGATCGGTGACGAAGGTGGCGCCGAGCCCCAGCAGCCGTTCCACCTCCTGCTCGCGCGAGGTTTCCGGGCGCAGGCACAGATGGATCCGGTTCTTGATCGTCTTGGCCTCGGGCACCCGGTTGAAGTACAGGACCGGTCCCTCCGCCAGCAGCACCTGAGCCTCCGGATCACCCGGTTCGTCCTCCGGATGCAGAGGGCGCCCGGTCACCTTGCTCCAGAACCGGGCCAGCTCGTAGGGGTCCGCACAGTCGATCGCCATGTTCTGCACTACCGAAACCATGGCCCCGAGCTTTCCTGACATCCGCTCCGAACGCCAACGGGTTGCGCTCGTTCCTTGCGGATGCGGCTCCGCGCTCCGGCAGTCGGCGGCCTTTCGGCTGCCCCCCGGCACGCAGCCGGGGCCCGTCGAAACGGGCCCCGGCCGCAAGACCACCACCGGTCAGTGCTTGACCCTCGGCACGATCTCGGTGTGCGCGGTGTCCTTGTTGTTCTCCTTGTTCGGGTCCGCGTCGTCCCCGAACACCGTGGCGGTGTTCCTCACCTTGGTCGGCTCGGAAACGTCCGCGGCGGTACCGGTCACCTCGATCTCCGCCTCCTCGCCCACGGCCAGCGGACCGCCTGTGCAGGACAGGCGACCGTCGGTGATCTCGCAGCCCTCGGTCTGCGTCTCGGGCGACAGGATCTTCGCCGGGAGGTCGTCGGTCAGGGACCAGCCGGAGGAATCACCGATCCCCTCCCCCCGCCCCTTGTCCTTGTCCTTGCTCGTCCCCTTGTCCTTGTCCTTGCCCTCGTCCTTGCCCTTCTCGTCCTGCTTCCCCTTGTCCTTCTCGTCGTCCCCGGCTTCGTTGCGCACGGTGATGTGGTACGTGACCGTGTCGCCCGCCGTGACGCGCTCGGGGCCTTCCTTCCGTACCGACAGGTCGGCGGACGAGTCGAGGAAGCAGGAGGTGGCGTCGAGGTTCGACGCCGGGGTCGTGGTCTGCGTCGACAGCACGGTGAACTCGGGGTTGGAGCCGGTCGCGTTGTGCACGCGCACCCGGATGAGCTGTCCGGAGTTGCGGAAGAACCCGAGATCGCCGTTTCCGTAGACGAAGACGCCGCCGAAGTCCTCACCTCCCGGAAGGACGCCCGGGAAGAAGTCCACGCTCTCGTTGGCGATGTCGATCCGCGTGATGGCGCCGTCGTCGGTCGAGCCCCACAGGAATCCGTCGCGGAACGCGATGTCGAAGACGTCGAGTTCCGGGTCGGCCAGTTCCGGGACGTTGATGACGCCGGTGACCGAGCGGGTGGTGACGTCGATCCTGAAGATCTCCCCCGTGTTGTCGGCCAGGATGTAGTAGTTGCCCTCGTCGTCGAACGTTCCCGAGATGTAGAGGGCGGGGGGCAGGCCCTCGATGGGACCGAGGTCGGTGAAGTCCCCGTTGCCGTCGAAGCGGACCAGGTCGTTGGTGGCGGTGCCGAACGTGGTCCCGTAGAGGAAGCGGTCCTGCGGGTTCACGCCGATGGCGTTGTAGAGGAACGGGGTGGGGTCACCGAGCGGGGTGAACCGCACCGTGCCGGGCCCGCGGTCGGCGGTGTAGAGCTGGTCCGGGTCACCGAACGAGACGTAGACCTGGCCGTCGCAGGCCACGGGGGTCCCACCGGGCGTCGGCTGTGCGACGGAAGCCGCCGGGATCGGGACCGGCTTGGCACCGGTCGCCGACGCCGGCATTGCGGAAGCGAGCCCGGCGACGATGCCGATCGCGCCCAGCGTGGAGAGAGCGCGCAGCCGCCGCGCTCCGTGGTTCCGCCTGTTTGTTCCTCGAGTCACGAACATGCACCTTTCACTGCTGAGGGCAGAGGGGCCCGTGAGGACGGCCCCTGCACATCCCGGATGCGACCAACACAGATCAGCACAAAAGGAGATGGATCGGATCTCTCGGCTCGGACTGGGGAGCGGAGTTCGCTCCAATGCCCCACCAGGATGATCTTGCGATGAAGTACGGCGGGGCGCGTGGAATTCGCCACGCAACGGCTCGGCTCGCAGCCGCCTTTCCGGATCCCATGATCGTACGATCAGCCGTTCCTTGCCCGCGGCGGTCAGCCCCAGAGGCCCGGGGTGATGCGGACCGTCGTGGTGGCCTGGCGGTTGGAGCTCAGACCGCGGGCGACGTACGTGTACGTGCCGGAGTGGGTGTTCGACCCCAGGTCGGTACTGAACTCGCCGTTCTTGTCGGCGGTGAAGACGTTGCCGCCGACGTTCTCGAAGCCGCGGGTCAGACGGACCTGCTCACCGGGCTTGAAGTTGTACCCGTGGAAGCTGCAGGTGTACCCCGAGGCATGGCTGCCGCACCCAGTGAGCACGGCCGGGCCCTTCGGGACCCACGGACCGGGGTTCGTGGGCGGCGTGGTGGGCGGCTTGACCGGCGGGTCGGAGACGGGCTTCTGGGTACCCGGCTTCTTGTCAGTGCCCGGCTTCTTGTCAGTGCCCGGGTTCTTGTCGGCGCCCGGGTTCCCGGGGCCGTTCGCGCCCGGTCCGGGGTTCCTGGTCGTCGTGTCGTCCTCGACGGTGACCTGGCAGCCGGCCGCGGTCAGGACGGCGGCTGCGACGACCGCCGCGACGGCGGCGCTGACGGTACGCCGCACGGTGTTCCCGGCCATGGTGGTCTCCTTCGGGTTCGGTTCCATGGGGTGCACGGGGTGCATGCCGACCACGGTGGCCCGCGTGGACGGCCCGGGGCATCCGTACTGCCACTGAACCGCGGTACGTATCCGGGGCCGGGGTCCGGCGCCCTCCGGCTGCGGGATACTGCCGGGGTGCGAAGCGAATTCGTCGGTCGGGCGGCGGAGTTGGCGGTTCTGTCCCAGCGGTTCGGGGAGGCGGCGCGGGGCTCCGGGTCCGTGGTGCTGCTCGCCGGACCGGCCGGCATCGGCAAGAGCACGCTGGCGGCCGAGGCACTGCACCGCCATGCCTCTCCGGCGGGGTTCGCCGTCGTACGGGGCCACTGCCCGAGGGATGCGGTGGCGCCGCCGCTGTGGCCCTGGCAGCGGGCCCTGCGCCTCGCGGGGGCGGTCGCGGCCCGGGAGGAGACGGGAGTCGCGGCCGACGCGGGGCGGCCGGGGAGCGCGACGGTGCCGGCCGACGCGGCGGCGGTACGGTTCCTGGAGCTGGCCCGGATGAGCGGAGCGCTGGCCGCCGCGGCCGCCGAACGCCCTTTGGCCGTCCTGCTGGAGGACCTGCACTGGGCCGACGCCGCCAGTCTCGACCTGCTGCTGCACCTCGCCGGCGAGGTGGCCGATTCCGGGCTGCTCGTCCTCGGCACCTTCCGCGAACCCGTGCCCGAGGAGCCCGCCGGACTCCTCGCGGACCTGGGCCGCTACGGGGCGCTCACCCTGCGCCTGGCGTCCTTCACTCGGGACGAGGTCGCACGGTGCGTCGGCGAGGCGGAGGCGGCGGAGTCGTACCGGCGCACCGGCGGGCTGCCGCTGCTCGTCACCGCGCTGCACACGCACTCCGGCAACCTCGCCACCGCGGTCAGCGGTCTGCTGGCCGGGCTCACCGCCGAGCAGCGCGAGGTGGTGCGGGCCGCGGCCGTACTCGGCGAGCAACTGGACGCCGACCGGCTCGCCGCGGTCCTGCCGCAGCACGGCGAGGCGGCCGTCGCGCAGGCGCTGGAGGCGGCCTGGCACGCCGGGATCCTCACCGCGGCACGGACCACCGCGGCATGGACGACGGCCACCGCGCCGACCACCACCCGACGGCCCCCCGCTGCCGGACGCACCTACCGCTTCACCCACGACCTGGTACGCGACGAGGTGCTCGGCCGGATCACCCCCGCGACCGCCCGCGCCCTGCACCGCGCCGCCGCGCGGGCACTGGAGCGGGCCGGGGACCGGGTCGAGGCGGCCCGGATCGCGGCGCACTGGCGGCAGTCGGGCCCGGAGCCCGAGCACCGCCACGCCGCCGCGCACTGGTCCCGGATCGCCGCGGACCTTGCCCGCGGCGGGCACGCGTACGCCGATGCCGCCCGGCACCTGGCGGACGCCGTCGCCGTACTCGATCCGGCGGACCCGCAGCGCGCCCCCGCGCTGATCGAGCTGGCCCGCGCCGAATACCTGGCCGGGCGGTACGACGCCAGCCTGCGCCACTGCGACGAAGCCTCCGAGGCGGCGGTCGCGAGCGGCCGGCCGGCGCTGCTCGCCGAGGTCGCCCTGGTGCTGCAGGGCGTCACGTTCCCGCGGGCCGCGCAGGCCATCGCCCGGCTGTGCAGGGCGGCTCTGGCCGTGGAGGAGCTGCCGGGAGCGGTGCGCGCCCGGCTGCTCGCCCAACTCGCCACCGCATCGGCCGAACTCGACGCGCCCGAGGAGGCGGCCCGGCACGCCCGCGACGCACTCGGCCTGGCCGGGGCCACCGGTGACCTGCGGGCCGAACTCGACGCCTCCCGGGCCGTACAGATGACCCTGGCGCATCCCGACGACACGGCCGAGCGGCTGCGCCTGGGCGCGCTGGCCGTATCGCGCGCCGAGCAGCTCGGCGATCCGCTGGCCGCCGTCCTGGGCCACCAGTGGCGCGTCCAGGCCGGGTACCTGCTGGGCCGGATGGACCTGGTGGACGACGCGGTCCGCGGCATCGAGGCGGCCGTGGCCCGTTCCCCGCTGCCGCTGGCCCGCTGGCACCTGCTGCGCGTCCGCGCGGCCCGGGCCGTACAGGAAGGCCGGTTCGCCGAGGCCCGGCGCTCGGACGAGGAGGCCGCCGAGCTCGCCCGGGCCGGCGGGGACCAGTCCGCCACCGCGGTGGGCCATGCCCTGCACCAGCAGCTGGCCCTCGTACGCGGTGACGCCGGGGAGCTGACCGAGGAGATGTGGCGCGACCTCGACGGGGCGCCGAGGCACCCGCTGCTGCTGTCCATGCGGGTACGGGCGCTGTTCCTCGCCGGGCGGCCGGACGAGGCGCGGGACTTCTACGAGCGGCTGCGGCCGCTGCTGCCGGTCCCCATGGCGCATCCGCCGTGGCCCGCACTGCTGCTGAACCTGGTGGACGTGATCTCCCTGACCGGCGATGCGGAGGCCGCGCGGGTGGCGTACGACCAGCTCGCGCTGTTCCGGCCGTACCCGGGAGCGCTCGGCACGCCCACGGCGTACTTCTCCGGCACGGTCAGCCGCGACCTCGGCCGGCTCGCCCTGGCCGCCGGCCGGCCGTCACAGGCCGAGGAGTTGCTGCGCGAGGCGCTGGTGCGCAACCGGGCGCTCGGCGCACGGCCGTACGTGGCGCTGACCTGCCTGGACCTGGCCGCCGTCGTACGCGACAAGGGGGCCCTCCCCGAGGCGGCCGCCCTGGCCGCGGAGGCGCTGTCGATCGCCGACCGGCTCGACCAGCCCGGCCCTTCCGCCGCCGCCGTACGCCTGCTCGGCGAGGTCGCCGAGCGGCGGGACGGCGCCGATCCGCTGACGCCGCGCGAACGCCAGATCGCCGAGCTCGTCAGCCGGGCCCGTACGAACCGCCAGATCGCCGAGGACCTGGTGATCTCCGAACGCACGGTGGAAACGCACGTCCGCAGTATCCTCTCCAAGCTCGGCTGCGCCAACCGCACCGAGATGGCGGCCCGATGGGCGCGGCGTTGAAGCGCGTACGGCCGTCAGGCGACGGCCGGGCGCCGGCCGGCGAGGCGGGCCAGGTGGGCCTCGCGCAGGTCCTCCCACGGGGTGCAGTCCTCCACCGCGGGGAGGCCGTTGGCGGCGATGTCCTCCAGGACGGCGGCCAGCCGGTCGGCGTCGGCGCGGGTCCTGGCCGCGTACGCGCGCAGGCCGTCGGCGGCCGCGGGCTCCAGCGGCTGCCGTGCGGTGTCGGCGGGGGCCGGCTGTTCGCTCATCGGGGCTCCAGGGGCAGAACTGGCGTGTGCTCCCACGGTATCGCCGCTGCCGGGGCCGGGGGACCACTCCTGCCGAAGCGGGCTCCCGCCCCCGGCCGCGCGCGGGTCAGGAGCCGTTGGCGCGGAGCGAGCCGGTGGTGGGGCCTGCGGGGTTCCCGATGAAGCAGGTGATCTCCCGGTCTCCGCCGATCCACGTGGCGACCTGCGGGTAGTAGTAGAACACCTCGAGGGACTCGGGGAGCTTCGCGTCCTTGCCCACGTAGGCGGTGAGTTCGGGGCCGGCGCACTTCTCCTCGGCGGTCGAGACGACCTTGTCCTTGCCCGGGTACGCCCCGTCGTCCAGGCGGAACACGGCGTAGGCCTCGCCCTCGTGGGCCTGGGTGCAGGGCACGATCTTCACCGAGGAGCCGCCCTGGCCGCCGTTCTTCTCGTCGTACTGCGCCAGCTTGCCGCCCGTGTCGAAGCAGTCGCCCTTGCGGATGTCCTCCAGGCTGACAGAGCCCGGGGTGGTGACCTGGCCGCCGGTGTCGCGCTTCGGCGACGGGCCGTCGTCGAAGGCTCCGGAGAACCCGAGGGTCAGCACGATCGCGTAGAACGCGATGGTGGCGCCGTGGATCGCGATGGCCGCGATGGCGAAGCCCTTGCCCTTCTCGCCCCGGGTGCGGATCTGGGAGAGGGCGACGAAGCCGAGGATCAGCGGGACCGTCGGCAGCGCGCAGAGGATGGACATGCAGAACGCCACGACGGCCCAGGCGTTCATCTTCTGCGGCGCCATCGGCATCTGGGGCGGCGCGTACCAGCCCTGCTGGCCGTACGGCCCGGGCTGCTGCCCCGGCTGTCCGTACGGGCCCGGCGGGGGGTACGGCCCGGGGGACGACGGCGGCTGCGGCGGTATGGACATGGGTGTGGTGCTCCTTGCACAAAGGGTGAGGGAAGCAACCTACAGCGCCCACGTCCGGCCGGACCATCGGGCGTCCGGCGGCAGGCCAGGCGTCCGCCCTACGCCGGCGGGCCCGTTCCCCCGGCGGTATCCGGCCCGGGCTGCCCGGCCAGCTTGGAGTGCCGGTAGGAGTAGCCGAAGTAGATGACCAGACCGACGAGGAACCAGACCACGAAGCGGATCCACGTCTCCACGCGCAGGTACGTGATGAGCCAGATCGAGGCGACGACGCCGACCGCAGGGGTGAGGGGCATCAGCGGCGTGCGGAAGGTGCGCGGCAGGTCGGGACGCCGGTAGCGCAGCACGATGACCGACGTGCACACGACGGCGAAGGCGAGCAGGATCCCGATGTTGGTGAGCTCCGCCGCCTCGCCGATCGGCACGAAGCCCGCGAGTGCCGCCGACGCCACGCCGACGATCCAGGTGACGCGGGTGGGGACGTGCCGGGTCGGGTGGGTCTTGGCGAACCAGTGCGGCAGCAGCCCGTCACGGCTCATGGAGAACCACACGCGGGTCACACCGAGCATGAACGTGAACATCACCGTGAGGATGCCGATGATCGCTCCGACGGCGATGAAGTCGGCGACCACGGGCAGTCCGACCGCCTTGAAGGCCGAGGAGAAACCGCTCTCGGGGTCGATCTCCGTGTACGGCTGCATGCCCGTCAGGACCAGGCAGGCCAGCACGTACAGCACCATGGCGATGGCGAGGGAGTAGATGATCGCCCGCGGCATGTGCCGCTGCGCGTCCTTGGACTCCTCCGCCGCCGTGCTCATGGCGTCGTAGCCGAAGACCGCGAAGAAGACCGTTGCCGCGCCGGTGAAGGCGCCGCTCACCCCGAAGGGGAAGAAGGGCGTGTAGTTGTCGGTGTTGATGTGGAAGAAGCCGACGACGATGACCAGCAGTACGACCAGCACCTTGAGGCCGACGACGACCGTCTCGAAGCGTGCCGCGCTCTTGATGCCCAGGTTGAGCAGATAGGCCGTGAACAGGCACAGCACGGCCGCGATGAGGTCGAATCGGTGCCCTGCGCCGGTGCCGGGAGCGCCCAGCATCCAGGTGGGCAGGCCGGCGCCCGTGTCCTCCAGGAGGAAGTTGAAGTACCCGGAGATGCCGATGGCGACCACCGCGACGATGGCCGTGTACTCCAGCAGCAGGTCCCATCCGATGAACCATCCCGCCAGCTCGCCGAGGACGGCGTAGCCGTAGGTGTACGCGGAGCCGGCCTTCGGGATCAGACCGGCGAACTCGGCGTAGGAGAACGCCGCCGCGGCGCTGGCCACACCGGCGATGAGGAACGAGAGGAGCACCGCCGGTCCGGCGACACCGTTGGCGACCGTCCCGGCGAGCGTGAAGATGCCGGCGCCGATGATGCCGCCGACACCGATGGCGGTGAGCTGCCACAGGCCGAGGGTGCGGGTGAGCTGCTCACTGGCTGCGCCCTCGGGCTCCTCGATGTGCTCGATCGGTTTGCGACGGAGTGCGCCCTGGCCCGACCACAGTGTGGCCATGCTCCGTTCCTTTCCGTCGGGGTGACGAGCGGTGACGAGCGCACATCATCGCGGACGGACCGCCGTGGCGGAACTAGGCGCTCCGGCGGCTTTCGGTAAGGTGCGGCGCGTGTCCGAGCCCGCGTCCGAGCCCGTGTCCGAGCCCGTCTCCGAGCCCGCGCCCGAGGACGTGCCCGAGCATCGGCGCGACTTCGCCGGTTACGGCGCCGAGCCGCCGCACGCCGCCTGGCCCGGCGGGGCCCGGGTCGCCGTCAGCCTCGTCCTCAACTACGAGGAGGGCGGCGAGCGGAACGTCCTCGAGGGCGATTCCGCCTCGGAGGGGTACCTCCACGAGATCGTCGGCGCGCCGCCCGTGGTGGGCGGGCGCGAGCTGAACGTCGAGTCGATGTTCGCCTACGGTTCGCGCGCCGGCTTCTGGCGCATCCACCGCACGCTCGCGGCGCACGGCGCGCCCCTCACCGTCCACGCGGTGGGGCAGGCGCTCGCCCGCAATCCGGACGCGGCGCGTGCGATGGGCGCCGCCGGCTGGGAGGTGGCGGGCCACGGGTGGCGCTGGATCGACTACCGCCATGTGCCCGAGGAGGTCGAGCGGGCCGACATCGCGCGCTCGGTCGCCACGATCGAACGGCTCGTCGGACGCAGGCCCGTCGGCTGGTACACCGGCCGTACGAGCACCGGTACGCGGCGCCTCGTCGCCGAGGAGGGCGGCTTCCTCTACGACTCCGACGACTACTCGGACGACCTGCCGTTCTACGTGGAGGCGGCCGGCCGGCCGCACCTCGTGGTGCCGTACAGCCTCGACGCGAACGACTTCAAGTTCCTGATCGTCCACGGCTTCACGACCGCCGACGACATGCTCACGTACCTCGTCGACACCTTCGACGCGCTGCATGCCGAGGGCGCCGACCGGCCGCGCATGATGAGCGTCGGCCTGCACTGCCGGATCACCGGCCGGCCCGGCCGCATCCGCGCACTCGACGCCTTCCTGCAGCACGTCGCCCGGCGCGGCGGCGCCTGGCTCACCACACGCGAACAGATCGCCCGCCACTGGCTCACCACCCACCCGCCGCTGCCCTGAGTCGCATCGTGGTGCACCGCGCTTTCGATCACACATACGATGCGGGGCATGATCGTCGCTTCTGTGGACACCACCTCGCCCGAGTACGCCTTCGGCCAGGTGGTCGGAATTCTGGGCGTCGCCCTGGTGGCCATCGTGGTGGTCTGGCGGCAGACCCGCGACTGGCGCGCGCCCTCCACCCCGCCCGGTGGCGATCCGGCCGACACCCTGCGGGAGGCGAGGAAGCGGCACCTGATCATCGTGGGCGCGAGCGTGCTCGTCTTCGTGGCCGCGTGCGCGAAGGCGGTGGTCTCCTACGACTACGAGCCGCCGGCCTCGGACACGCGGGCACCGGCGGCCGCCCGGGGCGGCGCGGAAGCCGGCGAGCCGCACACCGGCGCCCTCCCGAACAGCTTCCAGGACTTCCGGCGGCTGACGGGTGAAGCCGCCGAACGCGCCGAGACCGAAGTGGTGGCGGGCCGCACCCTGCCCGAAGGGTGGAGGACCGGCTACTACGACCGGGACGGGGACGGATCCTTCGACCTCCTCGTCGGCGTCCGCAGCGCCGAGTGGGACCCGACGATACGCCGGGAAAAGGCGAACAAGTCGATCGCGCAGGAGTTCCGCAACGCCTTCGGCGGCGCAAAAGCGCACGATGTGACCGGCTTCGACGCAGGCCGGTACGGCGGCGGCCTGAGCTGCGGCCTCGTTGCCGGCCCTGACGGCGACCAGGCCATGTGCGCGTGGAGCGACGCCACCACCTTCGCCGTCGTGCGCCAGGTGCAGGAGACCGACCTCGCCGCCGCCGCACGGACCACCCTCGCCCTCCGCAACGCGACCACCCACTGACCACCGCCGAGCATGGCCGGCGGTGATCGGTTCAGCCGATGACCCGCTTGAGCGGGGAGGTCAGCTTGCCCGTGACCACCAGGGCGTAGTCCTGGGGGCCTTGGAGCAGGCTTCGGGCGTAGATCTGGATGAGGTAGCGGCCGGTCTGGGGGGACGGGATGCGGATGACCTCCACGTTGTTCGTGCTGTCCGTGCGCAGCAACCGGTTGGGGAGGTCGCCGTTCCCGGTGAGCTTGGTCCCGTCGGGTGCCTCCAGCAGCAGGCTGAGGTCGTTCTGCAGGGATCGGCTGGGCAGGTCCGTGTAGGCGAGGCAGAACCGCAGCGGTGTGCCCGCGGCTGCCTCCACGGAGAGCCGGATCCGGTCGCCGTTCTCGCGCAGCTGCCGGGCGGGGGTGTCCCAGGTGTCGATGAAGTCCAGCACCAGGTCCGGGCTGTGGGCGTTGGGGAGTGTGGAGGGCAGGTGGATCACGCCGAATCCCTGGTGGTAGTGGGGGTCCTCGGCCATCGCGTCCTGTCCGGACAGTGTTCTGGTGCCGTTGATGAGGGTGGCTTTGATCAGTGCGGCGCTCGGGTCGGCCGTGCGTTCACGGACGTAGTACTCCCGTACCAGCGCGGCGCAGCCTGCCACCAGCGGGGCGGCCATGCTCGTACCGCCCATGAAGGCGTACCGGTCGTTCGGGTGGAGGCCCCAGAAGCTGCGCTCCGGGGCGGTGGCGGCCCGGGCCGAGAGGATGTCGGTGCCGGGGGCGACCACGTCGGGCTTGATCCGCCAGTCATCGCACGGGCCCCGGCTGCTGAATGCGGCCAGCCCCTCGGCGTCGCCGGAGACCTTCTCCCGGGCGATCGGGTCGTCGGGGAAGGGGAAGCCGTCGTGGACGTCGTGCCATTCGCCCCAGGTCGTGGCGGCAGCCGGTCCGTCGGTCCGGTCCGTGCGGGCCGCGCCGACGGTCAGCGCGTTCTTGCTCGTCGCCGGCGAGCCCACCGACAGCCAGTCGACGAAACCCTGCTCCGAGCGGAGGCGGACGGCGGCCGCCGTGCCGTCGTTGCCCGCGGCGATGACGACGAGCATGTCGGGCCGGCGCCGCATGAACGCGTCGACCTCGTCGGAGTCGGCGGTGTACGCCGCCTGGGTCGGCGCGCCCCAGCTGTTGTTGTGGATGCGGGCGCCTGCCTGGTACGCGGGCTCGAAGAGGTCCTCCAGAGAGAGCGGCAGGCCGCCGAGTCTGCCGACCGAATCCATGATCGACTGGAAGTACAGATTCGCCTCCGGTGCAATGCCGCGGAACGTCCCCTGAGAGGCGGAGCCGTCACCGAGGATGGAGCCGGACACATGGGTGCCGTGTCCGTGCGGGTCGGAGGAGTCGCCGGGGCGGCCCAGTGCCACCGTGCCGAGGACACGGCCGGCGAAGTCGGGGTGGGTGTCGTCGAGTCCGGTGTCGGCGACGGCGACGACCTGGCCCCGGCCGGTGAACGGCAGGTCGCCGCCGGGGTTCCCGGAGGAGGTCACGCCCAGCAGGACACGGGCCGCGTCGTTGTAGAGCCGCGGCGGCACGTACTGGGTCATCTCCACGACACCGGGGACCTGTTTGATCTCGCCCTCCAAGGGCGAACCGGCGGGGAGCCGGATGCGCATCCGGCGGCCGGACTCGGCGAGGATCTCCGCGCCCCCTTCACCCGCGCGTTCCCGGATCCACGCGGCCACGGCGGGTCGGGCCTCCGCGTCGGTCAGCACCACGTCCCAGGTGCGCGTGCCGGTGTCGACTTCAACGGTTTCCTCTTCACCTTCCGCTCGGCCGACCTCCCCTGCCGGGAGCCGGACCGGAGCGGCCAGGTGCGGGCCGTAGCGTTCCACCGATCCGACGAAGGGCAGGTTGAGGACCTCCTCCGCCTGCTCGGGGGTGGCGGTGAGCACGTAGGCGTACGTGGGGACGGCGCGTTGCAGGGTGGCGCCGGTGCCGAGTACAGCGGCGCGCTGCTCCTCCACCATGGGGCCGCCCAGCCGCAGTACCCACTGGGCGGGTACGCCCGGCTCCAACGGCAGGACCTCACCCGGCGGTGCCGTGTCCCTGGCCTCGGCTTCGGAGCCGCGGAGGGCGAACCCGGCACGGGCGGCGGAGGCCGTCTCGAGCCGGGCGTCCGGGTTGAGGGGGTCGACGGTCAGCCCGGCCTCCTCCAGCCGGCCCCAGTCGCGGACGTCGATGTCCCCGATGACGAAACTGCTGGTGACCGAGGTATTGCTGAGGACGCTCAGCGCCTCGGCGGCCTCCTCCTCATGCATGTAGTAGGCGATCACACGCATGGCTATTCGCCTCTTCCGGACGGAGCACGGAATTCGGTTGAAAGGTCTATGAAATGGGGTCGGCGAAAGTCGAACCAGACCCGGACATACGCACTTTCACTGTAACTCCGGCCCTCCGTGTCCGCCGGTCCGCCGTCATCGGGTCAGGAGGGCCCGGGCGATGGTCGTCTGGGTGGGGTTCATGCGGGTGGCGCCGTCTTCGACTGACCACAGGGTGTTCTGCAGGACGCGGCCGAGGGTCCAGCCGGTGGCGCGGTGGCGGTCGAGGGCGAGGACCTCGGTCATCAGGTCGAAGCGGCGGCGGACCGATCGGGCGGCATTCCGTGAGGCCTCCACCTCGTCCCAGCGGTTCTGGAGGGCGGGCAGGAGGTCGAAACCCGGGTCTCCGGCGAGGGGTTTGGGGTCGATGGCCAGCCAGGATTCCCGCTCTGCCGCGTGAAGTGGGGCCAGGACGTTGTCGTAGTGGAGGTCCCAGTGCAGGAGGCGGTCACCCGGCTCGTCGCACAGTTCCCGTAGGGCAGCCGCGCAGGTCTCCACCAGTCGGCGGTCCTCGGGCTCCGCCAATCGGGTCATCGCCTCGGGCACCGCGTCGAGCATGGCCGCCGCGACGTCCGCCAGACGGCGCACTCCTTCCGGGGCCGGGAGGGCCACCAGGCGGGCCAACACCTCCGCCAGGGCCTGTACGGCTTCTGCCTCGTCGGCGACGGAGGCCAGCGAACGGGCCGCGTCGAGGCGTTCCAGCAGCATGGCGCCCGTGTCGGGGTCGGTGGCGAGGAGGGAGACCGCACCCCTGCCCGCCCACCTCCGCAGGGCCAGGGGTTCGTCCCTCGTCTCCTCGTCGACCTGCTGGAGCTTCAGTACGGCCGGCGTGCCGTCGGTGCAGAGCACCGGGAGGACCAGCGCGACCGCGCCGTGCCTCGGCGGCCCGTCGAGCCGCAGCTCCCAGCGGTCCATGCAGTCCGCCGAGAGGGCAGGGAGTCCTGCGATCCATGCATCACCTGACGCCCCGAACCACGCGTGGTACGAAGCGGCGAGGGCCTCTGGAATGCGGATGCGGGGAGTGACCACAGCAGCATGCTGTCAGCGGGCAGGGCTGCTGCGCGAGTGAGATTCCGGGGAGCGCGGTCACGGCACGGTCCAGTGGAATTTGCCGCCTCCGACCCAGCGGACCTCGTCCAGGTCGTCGAGGTCGTGGATCGGGACGCCCAGCTCCGCGGCGACCAGCAGCACATCGGTCATCGAGGTCGCCCTGCCGACGAACTCCCCGTCGAGCTCCACGATCCGGAAGGGCGGATTGCCGGGCTGGACGCCCAGGACGGTGATCCGTGCCGGAGAGAGGTGAGGTGCCGAGCCTTCTGTCATGGGGAAACGGTTGCACGCCGCGCCCGGTGAGGGGCACGGCGACACGGTCAGTCGCCGCCGCCTCCCCCGCAGGACGAGCCGCACGAGGAGCTGCCGCCGCAGGAGTCGCCCCCGCCGTCGCCCCACGAGACCTTGCGCCGCCGCCGTTTTGGCCCGCGCAGTACCTGGAAGGCCACCACGACGATGACCAGGGCCATGGTCAGTACGACTGCCATCGTTCTCCCCCGTTCCTCTTGTGTTGTTGTTGCGTCGTGGGAGCACGATGCCCCGGACAGGGGCCGTGGCACGCCCGGGTTGAGCAACTTCAGAGCTTCAGCGGCGGTGGATGCGGGGGATTCCGTACCACTTCGCGACGCAGGCGGCGGCCCAGTCGCGTTCGTAGACGGACGTGAAGAACGGTTCGGCGAGGTTCCCGATGCGGAGGGGGGTGTAGCCGATGTCCGTGGCGCCCTGGGCGGCTTCCTTGCGGATGCGGGAGTTCTGGGCGTCCCAGGCTGCGGCTCGGGTGACCGTGGTGGTCGTGAGGTGCTGGACGTTCGGGACGAGTACGGCCGCCGAGGCCAGGGCCAGGCAGCCCGCCAACACGGTTGCGGCTGCCATGGGCGGGCGACCACGGTCCGCGAGGCGCTGGCGGCCCCATGCCCCGACGAGGGCCCCGTAGGCGCAGAGCGCCAGTTCCATCGGTACGAGGAAGCTCGTCCAGGCGCGGGCGTACGTCCAACCGGTCGGGCCGTAGCCGCTGCGCAGGCCCAGCACCACCGCGAAGGAGCCCAGGAGCACGACGGGCACGGGGAGGAGGAGCAGGGGGATGCGCAGCCTGGTGGCGGGCGGGATCCGGAGTGTGGTGCCCAGGCCCAGGAGGACGCCGGCTGCGGCGGCGCCGAGGTAGGCGGGTTGCCCGGTGACCACCTCCCACATGTGCAGCCAGTCCTCGAAGGCAGCCCGGAGCTCGCGCGGCGAGAGCAGCGGCTCCGCCGCCGGCTGATGGGCGCGGCGCCAGCGGGCGCCGGGGGACGTGTAGAGGACGACCAGGCCGCAGGCGAGGCCGGAGCACCAGAGCAGGCACCAGGTGAGCGCACGCCGGTTCCGCAGCGCCAGTAGCGCCAGCAGCGCGACCCCGGCTGCGAGCAGGCCGCTGACCAGCGCGAACGGTTCGCTGAGCATGCCGATCGCGAAGGCGATGAGGAAGGCCCCGGTGAAGCCGGCCGCGCGGACGGCGGGGCTGCGGTGGCGTACGGTGCGGATGCCCAGCAGGAGCGCCCAGGCCCCTATGACGCTCGGGATCGTGTGGGAGATCGTGGCGGGGGCCCAGAGGAGGACCTGGTAGGTGCGGGTGCCCGCGAAGTAGAGCAGCGCCTGGATGAGCAGGGAGCAGGTCAGCAGGAGGAGCACCTTGGGGTTTCCGCCCAGCTGACGGGTGAACTCGCGCGCCAGGAGCACCAGGGCCGTGGTGAAGGCCACGACGATCGCGGTGGGGAGGAGCTTTGTCCCCGTCAGGCCGTCGGCGTAGACGACACCGCTCAGGAAGGCGTTGGTGATCCTGCCGTTCTGGGTCCGGTAGAAGTCGGAGGTGATGCCGAGGACTCCCAGGTCGCGGGACTTCCAGGCGGCGCACCAGTCGTCGGACGTGGGGCGTACGTACAGGCCCAGGAAGCAGCCGACCGCGATCAGGGCTCCCGCCGCCGACACGAGGACGGCGCAGGTCCCCGGCAGGAGGAGCCGGGGGAGAACGGGGGCGGTGGTCCCGCCCTTCGGGGAGGGGCCCGTGCGGGTCTCCTCCCGCGCTGTCGGAGCAGTGCTCATTCACCACCCCTTTGCAGCGAGGGTCGGCCGGCCGGGCCCCCATCGTGTGCACGGGTGTCCGGCTTCGGCATCCCGGATGCGGCAGGACGGGTTACGGGGACGGGGGGCGGGGGGACGCTGGGGCGGGGGCCGCGCGGGCGGCGGGATCCCCCGGCCCCCCGGCCCCCCGTCACCCGAGCGGCTGCGCTCCGTGGCGGCTCCGGGGCGGCTCTTCCAGGATGGGCAGCGGGCTCCGCTTGCAGGGAGTGCCGACGGAGGGAGTGGTGATGCCCGGAGTGCGGCCTCTTCGGTGGGTGGTGGCGGTGGTGGCCCTGGCGGGCGTCGCCCTTCCCATGTGCGCCGCGGGACCGCATGCCGGACGGCCTGCGAGTCCGGCGCGCCCGGCGCTCTTCGTCGGGGCCGTGGGGCACCAGGGCCGCGGTGATGCCGAGGGCAGCTACGCGCCCCTGTCGGTGCTCGCCGCCCCGACCGTCGGCCTGCTCTCCAACACGACCGCCGTCGAAGGGGTCCTGTTCTCCACCGCCAGGGGCGCGCGGTACGTCGAGCACAGCAACGTGCTGCGGTTGCCGTCGGGCGGGTGGAGGTACCTTCCCGCCGGCCGGAGCGCGTCCGCCGTGGTCCAGCGGGACCACGCGGCGGCGCGGTGGCAGATCGCGCAGAGCCGCGCGTGGCTGGCCGCCGGCCGGGTGCCCGGCCGGACGCCGGTGCAGCGGGCGGCGGCCGAGCGGGCCCTGCTGTCCATGCGCGCCCTGCTCCAGCCGAACGGCGCCGTGGCGGCGGGATGGACCCCCGGCTGGAAGTACTCCTGGCCGCGCGACTCGAGCTTCGTCTCGGCCGCGTTCGCGCACACCGGCCATGACGCGGAGGCCTATCGGATCCTGCGCCACAGCGCCGCGACCCAGCGCAGGGACGGCACCTGGGAGGCGCGGACGAAGCTCGACGGATCCGGGCCGCCGGACGGCAGGCGGTGGCAGCTGGACGCCAACGGGTGGGTGCCCTGGGCCGCGTGGCAGTGGTACCAGGCCGCCCCTCGGGACACCCGGCGCGCCCGGCTCGACGCCCTCTACCCGATGATCCGGAAGGCGGCCGACCGCGCGGCGGCGTCCTTGCGGGCGGACGGGCTGCCCCCGGCCTCCCCGGACTACTGGGAGCTGATGACGACCACCCCGAACATCGGGACGGCCGCTCCCCTGCTCGCCGGGCTCAACGCCTCCGCGGACCTCGCCCGGGAGACGGGCCGGCCGGGCGACGCGGCGCGCTGGGCCGGTGCCGCGCGACGGCTGTCCGCGGCGATCTCCGCGCGGTTCGCTCCCCTGGGCTACCGGCGCACCGTCGACGGACGGCACGGATACGACAGCGCGGTGGCGTTCATGGCGCCTCCCTTCAACGCGGCCCCGGCGGGGCTGCCGCGGGCGCTGGAGGTCACGTACCGGGCGCTGCTGCTGCCCAACGGCGGCCTGACGCCGGGGAACGACCCGGCCGCGCCGTGGGGCGGCAACGCCTGGACGCCCAGTACGTCGTTCTTCGCGCTCGCGTGGGCCGGTACGGGGAGGGCGGCGAAGGCCGAACGGGTGCTCGACTGGGTCCTGTCGAAGCGGAACGCGCTCGGCGAGCTGCCGGAGAAGGTGGACCGGCAGGGGCGGCCCTCGTCGATCGCCCCGCTGGCGTGGACGGGCTCGATCGTCGTGCTCTCGCTCGTGGCGCTCGAGTGCGCCGGTGGCGGCACCAGTCCCGGCCAGGGCACCAGTCCCGGCACCGGCGCCGCGTTGCCCACGCCGCCCTTGCGGTCCTGACGGACACCCCGGCCGCGGGCCCGCCGGGCCGGCCTACGGCTGCTGTCCGCCGCGGCCCGAGCCGGCCTGGGTGCGGCCGGCCAGGGCCACCATCCAGGGCTGGACCGCCCGGTGCCAGGGGCCGGCCGGGCGGTCGCCGTCCGGCCGGGATCCGGTGGAGGGGGCCGTCGCGATGTGCAGGCCGGCGTCCAGGCCGAGGGTCGCCGCCACGGCCGTGCCGTCCGGCTCGGCCACGGCCGCCGGTGCTCCCGTGTAGAGCATCTGGGACTCGTACCAGGACGACGGGCCGTCCGTGTCCGACACGCTGACCGTGCCCGCGCCCGCGCGGCCGGCGAGGAGGCGGCCCGCGACGCCGACGGCGCCGTAGCCGCCGTCCCCGCCCGCCTCGGTGACCGGGGAGAACTGCGCGACAGGGCCGGAGCCGTCCGCGGCGGACAGGCTCGTGCCGACGGCGCCCGTGCCGGGGCGGCGGAAGTACAGGCGGATGCCGTCGCCCTGCGGGCGCGCCGAGAGCGGGCCCGTGGTCGCCGGAAGGCCGGTCGGCAGGGGGCCGTCGTACGGGGCGTCCGGCGTCGGCTGGACCCAGGTCAGCACGGTGGCGGCCGTCGCCGCGTAGACGTGGCGCCGCCCCGCGGCGTCGGTGACGGTCACCGGATCGCCGAGCAGGCCGGCGCCGCCGAGGGCCTGCCAGGGTTCGAAGGCGCCGTCCGGGGTCGTCTGCGTACGGGTACGCAGGGTGTGCCGGGAGTCCCGTACGTACACCGTCATCCGGCCCGTGCCGTCCACGGAGACGGCGGGTGCACTGAGGGCGGAGGTACCGGATATGTCGGCCGTGTCCGGCGTGCCCAGCGACTGCCACGGGCCGAACGCACCGTCGGGCGCGGCCTGGACGGCGTAGACGAGCTCCCGGCCGTACTCCTGGGACTCCACGCCCAGGGTCGTGCGGGTGGCGAACACCGCGATCCTGCCGTCGGGGAGCCGGACCGCGCCCGCGCCCGCGTCGATACCGGTCCCGGGAAGGAAGCGCGGACCCTGCCAGGGAGCCTGGGCGCCGCTGCGCGACCAGTACGCCATCTGGCCGTCCAGGGCGGCGAAGGCCCACAGCCGGCCGCCCGCCCCCTCGGCCATCCAGGACGTGCTGTCACCGCGGGCGTAGCGGATGGTCTGGCTCCAGCCGGCGCCCGTGGGGCGGGTGGCGGTCTTGCGGTCGCCGCAGCCGGCAGGGCTGCCGCACCAGTCCTGGTGGTCCATCCAGGCGTAGGTCTTGAGGTAGACGAGCTTCTCCGCGGCCGTCTGCGGGTCGAGCGTCGGGGGGAGGGAGCTGTTGGGGTAGCTCACGTAGTTCTGGACCGAGAAGTGCGGCCGCTCCGCGGACTTCGCGTAGCGCTCGGCAGCAGCCTGCACGAAGCGGGCGCCGTACATGTGGTCCTGGTGGTCGAGGAAGTTGCCGGTGGCCTCCGACCGGCCGGGGGTCGGGTCCTGCGTGCGTATCGTGGTCGGCTTGTACATCGCGAAGACGTTCGCGATGGCCTCCACGACCTGGTCCTTGGTGTACGAGAACCAGGGCTTGACCGGCGTCCCGGAGGTCAGCTGGGCGCCCAGGGCGGGGACCTTGGCGTCCCAGAGGCCGCGCAGGCTGTCCGGGTTGTCCCCGGAGATGCTGCGGGCCTCGCGCAGCTGCATCCAGACGAGGTTGACCTCGGGCCGGGCGACGAGGACGTCCACCTCCGCGCTGCCGCCGCCGGCGGTGGGCACGGACCGGCGCTGCCATGCGCTGGTGCGGTCGCCGGTGGCCATCTGCGCGTAGGCGGCGCGGATGCCGTTCTGGCGGGCCTCGGCGTAGGCGGCGCGGTCGGCGGGGCGCTCCGGGTCCTCCAGGAGCGGGCTGTGGGCCTCGTTCCTGCCGTCGGACTCGCCGGAGGTCAGGTAGACGGTGGCGACCTTGACGCCCTTGGATATGGAGCGGCTCAGGTCCGGGTTCATGAAGAAGAGGTCGTCATCGGGATGCGCGACGACCTGGAGCACTGTGCCTTCGGTCACGCTCGGACGGACGGCCGCGTCGGGGCTCGCGGGCTGCACCGCGGTCCCGTAGCCGTACGCCCAGGTCGTCACGCCGACGGCGGTAGCGGAGAGCAGGGCGAGCAGGGCCGCGAGGCGGCTGCTGCGGCGGCTGGCCAGGGACATCTACAACGCCTCGAGGATCGGTCCGGTGCGGAATTCCCCCGCGGGGGAGTCGGTGTCCCGATGGCTCCACCGCTCCGGAGACGACCGGGCCCGATTATGCCTCGCGCGTTTTCGGCTGACACACCATCAAGTGGCATATGCCGAAAATGGAATCGATGGAGCAAATGCCCTCTTTGTCCCATTTGGCGATGGTTTGTCTCCGCGGCTCTTCGGCCCCCCTGACGGCCCCCTGACGCCCCTTGTCGCCCGATACGGAGCGGCCGATCGGCATGGCATTCTTATGATCATGAACAAGGAACGTGTGGGCAGGATCATAGGCGGCTCCTTCGGGGTGGTGTTCGTCCAGATCAGCGCGGGGCAGCTGCCGACGGCCGTGGGGGCCCCACTGCGGCTGCTCGCCATTGCCGCCTTCGTCGGGATGCTCGTCGTGCAGCGGCCCGGGGGCACCACCCGGCCGGCCGACGAGGCGGCCCCTGCTCCGCGCGTGGGCTTCGGGCGGCGGTACTGGTACGTGGTGGCCGCCGAGGTCGTGGCACTCCTGGCCGGGCTGGTGCTGATCAACCCGGTGCTGCACGCCCCGGACGCCACCGTGGGCTGGATCGCCTTCGTGGTCGGCGTGCACTTCTTCGGCCTGGCCGCCGCCTGGCAGCTCCCGTCGCTGCGGACGCTCGGCGCGGCGATGGCGGCGTGCGGGCTCGTCGGGATGGTCCTGGCCTGCTTCGGCACTCCGGCCGCGGTCATCGCCGTCGTCGCCGGCACCGCCCCCGGCGCCCTGCTCCTCGCCTGGACCTGGCGGCCCCGCGCCGCCGCGCCGGCGGCCGGCGCCTGAGGGTCAGTCCAGCCAGTCGAGGTCCTGGATGTCCAGGCCGTCGGGCCCGAGTTCGGTGTTCTCGGCGTGCTCGCGCATCCGGGGCCCGTACTCGGGGTGCTCCGCCAGCGAGGTGTACGTGTCGAAGGGCAGGTCCAGGATCTCGGCGAGGTCGGCGAGGTACACGTCGAGGCCCGGGTACATCACGGCCACGTACGGCAGGTCGTCGATGTCGGTGACCAGGACCGGGTACTCGCCGGTGGAGTCCGGCGAGCCCAGGTAGAGCAGGCGGCGCGAGTCGCAGCCGCCGACGAGCGGCAGGCACACCGCGGGCAGCAGCTTCTCGAAGCCGTCGAACGCGCCGGGCATCACGCCGCCGCTGCCGTACATCCACTCCGCCGTCGCGGCCAGGCCCCGGTCGCCGAAGACGGGCTCGAGCGGGTCCTCGTACCAGCCGGCATCGGCGAGCCAGGAGCTGTCGAAGGCCAGCCACCGGCGCAGGCTGGGCGGCAGGGGCCGGCCGCCGGGCAGCCTCAGCCGGTCGATCACCTCCGGCGCGAGCGGCACCGGGTCGGTGACGTCCGGTGCCTCCGACGTGGGCCAGCCCTCCTGCCTGACCCGCTCGATCACCCGGTCGACCAACGCTTCTCCGTGCATGCTCTCGTTCACGCAGCGCACCCTGCCACACCGCACTGACAGCGCCCTCCCCCGGGGCCGCCGGCGGGGGCGTGCGGGGGGCTGCGCGCGGCGGGTGGTGGTGCGGCGCACGACCCGGCGCAACGGGCGACCGCCCGTGCGCCGTTGTGGCGCCGCCGGGGCTTCCTTAGCGTGCTGGGCGCAGGCGCGGGCCTGACGGCGTACGCAGGGTGCACCAGGGGGGACACGCATGGCTGCTCCGGAAACGGTTCCACGGCCCAGAGGGCGGATCTTCCAGACCTCCACCATGACCGCCATGCTCGAAGGGGTCTACGAGGGCACGACCACCATCGCGGAGCTCCGGCGCCACGGGGACTTCGGGATCGGCACCTTCGACCGGCTCGACGGCGAGATGATCGTCCTCGACGGGCGGTGCTACCGGTTGCGCGCCGACGGGACGGCGGGTGACGCCGACCCGGCCACGCGGACGCCGCTGGCGGCCGTGACCTGGTTCCACGGCGAGTACGACTGGCGGACCGAGGAGCCTGTGGACGCGGCGGGGCTGCGCACGCTGATCGACGACCGGCTCCCGACCCCCAACCTGTTCTACGCGGTCCGCATCGACGGCCACTTCGACCACATGGTCACCCGGATGCTCCCGGAGCAGCACCGCCCCTATCCGCGGCTGATCGATGCGGTGGCCGGGCAGATCGTCTCCACCCACACCGACCTCCGCGGGACCGTCGTCGGCTTCCGCAGCCCCGCCCACATGCTGGGCGTGGCCGCCGCCGGATACCACTTGCACTTCCTGTCCCGGTGCCGCACGCGCGGGGGCCACGCCTACGACTTCGTGCTGCGGTCGGGACGGGTGCGGGTCGACGTCGGGTACGAGCTGTGCCTGCGCATGCCGCGGACCGAGGACTTCGGCCGGGCGCAGCTCGGCCGGGGCGATGTCGCAGCGGAGATCGAGGCGGTGCTCCAGGGCCGCCGCCGGGGGGCGTGAGCACGCCGCGCCGCACGTCCGGATCCCAGGCCGCAGGGCCGTGCCCTTCGGCCATCCGGGCTGCCGGGGCTCGGCGCGGGCGGCCATACGGGTGCGGTGCGGGCCGTGTCCGGTGTGCCGGCCCGGGGGTGCCTCACATGCTGGGACACGGGGAGCCGTCGGCTGCCCGCCCACCCAGCGACGCAAGGAGCACGCGATGCCGTTGGACACCGTCGGACGTTTCCTGGCCGCCCTCGATCCGGCGCACCGGGAGGCCGTCAGCGGCAAACCGCGCGAGGAGCAGGAGCGGCTTGCCGCGGCCTGGGAGGAGGAGCTCGAGCAGGACACCGACATCGACGTCCTCGACGAGCTGTCGCCCGCGGCCGCCGAGAGCGAGGCGGCGCGCAGGGTGATGGAGCGTCATCCCGAGTAGCCCGTGGCGCGATGCCCGCCTGCTGCTCCGGCGCACTCCCCCGCGTGCGCTCCCCCCGTGCTTCTGCGCCCTCCCTTCGCACCTGTGCGAGCGGGGCGCACCAGTCGCCCGGGGGCGTCTACGCGGCCGGGCCTTCCTGCCCGCCGCGTACCGCCGGCGTCCGCCCGCCCCGAGGCCCGCGAACGCGCCCCGTGGTCTTCGGGGTCGGCGGGCCCGGCGGGGCGGCTCAGGGCTCCTCGCGGACCGGGTGGCGCAGGAGGTAGGCGGCCGCGGGGGCCACCAGGGCGGCCATGCAGGCGATGAACACCAGCCCGGCGCCCTCCAGGCCGAGGGGGCCGGACAGGACGCCGACGCCGATCACCGGCACCGAGATGCCCGCGTACGCCACCACGAACAGCGTGGAGATCACCGCCGCGCGGCGGTCCTGCGGAGAGGCCGCGGCCACCGCGGACAGGGCCGCGCGGAAGGCCAGGCCCTGCCCGCCCCCGCCGACGAGGGCGCTCAGCACCACCAGCACCAGCAGGTCCCAGTGCAGTGCGCCCGCGAGCAGCGCGAGGCCGGCCAGGAGCGCCGCGCAGCCCAGCGGCAGCGAGCGCCCGACACCGACGCGGCCGACCGCCGACTGCCCGACGGTGGAGGCGAGGAAGGCGAGGGCGACGACCAGTCCGCTGACCGCATGGTCGTGCACGTCGAGGGACTGCGCGAGGAAGGCCGGGCTGACCGAGGTGAACACCCCGAACAGGGCGAACCCCACGAACGAGGCGGTCGCCGCGGGCCCGAACACCGGCCGCACCCGTGCCGGCAGGGCGGGCCGCTGCGGCCGTACGGTGCGCAGCGGTTGGCGCCTGTCCACGGTCTCCGGCAGGCGCAGGACGACGGCGGCGGAGCAGGCGACCAGCGCCAGGTGCACGGCGAAGGGGAGGTACAGGGGCATCGGGGCGTATTGGGCGAGGACCCCGGCGAGGAGCGGGCCGCAGCCCAGACCGCCCATGTTGGCGGCCGTCGCGACGAAGGTGGCCTTGGCGGCCCCGCCCGGTGGGGCCAGCTCCATCACGTACGCGGTGGCGGCCCCCGTGAACAGGCCTGCGGACAGGCCCGACAGCAGCCGCCCGGCGTACAGCCAGCCCAGCCCGGTGGCGCTGAGGAAGCAGACGGCGCTCGCCGCGGCGCATGCGAGGCCGCACAGCAGGACCGGGCGCCTGCCCACGGTGTCGGAGGCATTGCCCGCCAGGAGCAGGACGCCCATGACCCCGAAGGCGTACACGGCGTAGACGACGGTCACCGTCAGCTCGGAGAAGCCGAACTTCTCCTGGTAGAGGCCGTAGAGCGGGGTGGGCAGGGTGGTGCCGGCCATGCAGACGGCGAAGACGGCCCCGCCGAGCAGGCACCTGGTCCACGGCCGCCGGCTATGGATCGTTCCTCGCATGTCCGCAACCCTGGCGAGCCCGGTGCGCCACCCGGTGCAGACACACCGCTGATGACCCCGATCGGTGACGGGGGCAGTTCGTCCCCGGTGCGGCGGTGGCCCTTTCGCCGGACGTGCCGGGGCTTCGCGGAACCGGCAGGGCTTCCTCGAACGCTGGGCCACACGCCTGCGTCCGGATCTACCGGACGCGGAAGTTGGCCATCATGCCCATGGCCGAGTGGTCGAGCAGGTGGCAGTGGTAGACGTAGTCACCCCGGTACGAATCGAAGGTGACGTGCAGTTTCACCGTCTCGCCGGCCATGAGCTCGACGGTGTCCTTCAGTCCCGACTCGGCAGGTCCGACCGGGACGCCGTTCCGCTCCAGCACCCGGAACTGGACCAGGTGCATGTGGAAGTTGTGCGGGATGCGCTGGTTGGCGTTGGTCACCGTCCATGTCTCGGAGGTACCGAACGTGACCGTCTGGTCGATCCGGCCCGGCTCCCACTGCAGGCCGTCCATGAACCCGCGCGCCTCGGCGCGGCCGTCCTCGTCCATGCTGAGGACGATCTTCCGCTCGACGGCCGGCTTGGGCAGCGAGTCCACCGGCGGCAGCGTACGCAGCACGTCGGGCACGCTGCTCGGGTCGGGGGCGGTGCGGACCACGTCGAAGCGGAGCACGTTGCCCGGCTCGGTGGCGCCCGCGCCCGGCAGGTTCTGCAGGACGATCTTCGTGCCGACCGGGTAGCGGGAGAAGTCGATGACCACGTCGGCGCGTTCCGCCGGCGAGAGCTTGATCGTGTCGGTCGTGAACGGGCGCTCCAGCAGGCCGCCGTCGGACCCGATCTGGACGATCTGGCCGCCGTCGGCGAGGCGGAGCTTGAAGAAGCGGAGGTTGGAGGTGTTGAGCAGGCGGAAGCGGTACTTGCGGGCGGCGACCTCCAGGTACGGGCTCGGGCGGCCGTTGGCCAGCAGGGTGGTGCGGCCCCGGAAGTCGTCCATCTGGTAGACCAGCTGGCCGAATTCGTCGAAGCGGGCGTCGCGCAGCGCGATCGGTATCTCGTACTGGCCGGAGGGCAGGGGCAGGGCGCGCTCGGTCTCGTCGGTCAGGACGTACGCGCCCGACAGGCCGCGGTAGACGTGCTCCGCCTCCATGTGGTGGGCGTGGTCGTGGAACCACAGCGTGGCGTTCGGCTGCTGGTTGGGGTAGGTGTAGGTGCGCGCCGCGCCCGGGGCGACGGTGTCCATGGGGCCGCCGTCGTTCTCCGGGGTGACGTTCCCGCCGTGGAGGTGCGGCGAGATCGGCATGCCGAGGGCGTTGCGGTGCCGGATGGTGACCTGGCGGCCGCTGCGGGCCCGTACGATCGGTCCGGGGAAGTGGCCGTCGTAGGTGAGCACCTTGGTCTGCACTCCGGGGATGATCTCCCGGCTGACCTCCTTGACGGTGACGCGGTACGCGTCTTGGCCGCCCTGTGTGGAGTACGGGACCAGGACGGGGAGTTGCGGCATCTTCACGGTGAACGGCGCGGGCAGGGCGACCGCCGCCCCGCCGTCCGCGGCCTGGGCGGTGTCGGTGCGCAGTGCGGGCAGCAGCCCGGCACCGGTGATCAGGCCTGCGCCTGTGGTGGCGAGGGTGCCGACGAGCATGCGTCTTCTGGTGACCATGGGTGTGTCCTCCTGGGAAAGGTGAGGATGCGCACTGGTGTTCGTGTGGCGAACGCCTTCCCTCATAATCCGGACACCCGGTGGGCCGTGCTTTGGCCGAAACCGGAGAATGTCAGGTATCTCGTCACGGATTCGATGGAATTCGCGGATCCATTTCAACGGCCCGCCGACGGATACGATGGCCTGCCGAAAAGCTACTCACGGAGAACCATGCGTCCTGGACTGCGCACTTTCGTGCGCCTGACCTTCGGCAACTGGTGGTCGGGGACCTACCTCGCCCTGGTTGCCTTCTTTCTGCTGTTCGGCTTCGGGGTGAACGGCAGTTATGTGGCGGGATTGCTCGGGGGCCTGCTCGGGATGCCGACGATCTTCGTCCTGTTCGGTGTCGCCGGCTCGCTCGGGTCCTGGGCCCGCACGGGCACCGTGACGGTGTTTCTCGTCGTGGCCGCCTACACGTTCCAGGCGTTCATGATCGGGTTGCTGGTGCGCAGGGTCCGGTCGAAGTGGCAGCGGTCCGGTGGTGTCAGGAGCGGCTCCCCGGGCGGGGCGGGATGATGCGGACCGGTCGGTCGACGGGTGCGCTCTCCATGTCGTCGAGCTGCGCGGTGACGGTGCTGCGCAGGTCGTCGTAGTCCTCGAAGCGGTGGTCGTGGAACAGGGTGTGGCCCGACCACATCAGGTTGGCGCACACCCGGGCCGGCACCCGTCCCGTCCGGGCCCCCATGCCGACCAGGGCCACCGAGGCGATGCTGCCCGGCGCCGCCTGGTTCTGCTGGTGGACGGCCTGGAACGCGGCGGCGCAGGCCAGGGCCACGTTGAGGGTCTCGCTCACGTTCTGTGAGGACGCCTCCATCGTCGGCGTCGATATCAGGAACTTCGGGTTGGTCGCCCCGGACGGGACGCAGACCGCGCTGCCCACGGGAAGGCTCCCTCCGAAGCGGTCGCGGATCGCCCGCTGCACCCGCAGCTGGATGCCCGCTCCGAGGTGCCGCTTGACGGCTGCGTCGACGCCGCCGTCCATCCGGCCACGGGAGTTGGTCGGGCTGACCCAGGCGTCGACCTGCTCGTCGAGGATGGAGCCCTTGCGGATCGTGATGCCGGGGGTGTCGGCGAAAGCGGCCCGCCAGGCTTGCACCACCTCGGGGTTGACGTCCGTCAGGACCACCTGGAGCGGCGTCCGCACAGGGTTTTCGGGCATGGGTGACTCCGATCGCAAAAGGGCTCTTCGCCCCTGTCCGTCTTTCACTGATCACGACGCTACCGGGGGCCACTGACAACACCTCCCGGCCGCAGTCGACAGTGATGCACCGTCACGGGCGGTGTCAGTGGCGGGTGATAGACCTCGGGGCACGTTCGGCGCCCAGCCGCCCTTTCCCGTCCGTACGGTTGACGATCGGAGTTCTTTTCCCGTGAGCGATTCCCGCACCCCTGCCGCCACGCCCGACCCCAACGACCCGCTGGCCCTGGCCGAGCTGTTCGAAGGCGGGGGCGAACCGTGGCTTCCGCTGCTGCGGCCCGTCATCGAGGCGCAGCCGGACGCGGCCGCGTTCATCGGGCCGGGCCGCGGACCGGAGGTCGTCCCCGTCCGCGAGCTCACCTTCCAGGCGCTCAAGCCCCACCCGCCGCACAAGTGGAAGGTGGTGGTCTTCGGCCAGAACCCGTACCCGCGCCCGGAGAGCGCCACGGGCATCGCCATGTTCGACAACACCTTCCACGACTGGAAGGACAGCCAGTTCGGCAGGGTCGTCAGCATCCGCTGCATCATCAAGGCGGCGGCCATGTGGAAGTACGGCATACCCAAGAAGACCCCCATCGCCGACGTCCGCGCGCTGTTGAAGGAGCAGGAGACCGTCCAGCCGCCGGAGTGGTTCCAGGCGATGCTCACCCAGGGCGTGCTGCTGCTGAACGCGGCGCTCACCGCCGGCAGTGACGGTTCGACGGGGCCCGACCGCCACACCGCGTTCTGGCGGCCGGTCGCCGAGCGGATCGTGGAGGAGATCCTCAAGGCCAAGCAGGATGCCGACGAGGAGGACCGCGGTGTGGTGTTCGCGTGGTGGGGGGCGCATGCGCGGAACCTGAAGAAGGTCGTCCTGCGGCTCCAGAAGAAGTACCCGGGCGTCGACGTCCGCCACATCGACCACCCCAATCCCGCAGCGCAGGGCGACGTGTTCTGCGAAGGCGACCACTTCGCGGTGGTGAACGAGGCGCTGGCCTCGGTCGGCGCCGATCCGGTCGACTGGCTGCCCAGCAAGGGGTGGGACCAGCGCGCGGTGGAGGCCGGCGGGGCGGACAGCGGGGTCGCCGCACGCATGGGCGCGTTCATCACGTCCACGATGGAGCTGCACCAGCTGTACCTGGACCGACTCGCCGGGGTGAAGGACGAGGGGCTCGTCCTACCGCCGATCACCGGCGTGTTCGACACCCCGCTCATGGGCTTCCAGGACGCCGTCGGACCGGTCGCAGAGCTGCTGTCCGGTCTCGGCCGGCACGTCGAGCGCTCGCGCGACTTCGGCAAGGCACGGGCGGACGAGACCGCCGGCTCCGGCCTGTCGGCGGACGCGATCGCCGCCCTGTACCTGTACACCTGCGAATCGGCGTTCTACCGCGAGATCAACGCCGTCCTGCGCTCCCCGGACCGGGCCCGGCTCGTCCCGTACCTGCCGTACCTGCGGCTGCTGTTCTCGGCAGTGTCGCAGCTCCCCGCCCGCACCGAACCGCTGTGGCGCGGCGTGCCGCTGGACCTGCGGGCGCAGTACCCGCTGGGCCGGACCGTGACCTGGTGGGGCGTGTCCTCGTGCACCTCCGAGCCCGGGGTGGCCCGGGGGTTCCTCGGCAGCCGCGGCAAGCGGACGCTCTTCGAGGTGGTCCCCGTCCGGGCGGTGGGGATCCGCAACTTCTCCGCGTTCACCGGGGAGGAGGAGTTCATCCTGTCGCCGGGCACCCAGCTGAAGGTGACGGACGTACGGACGGAGCGCGGCGGCCTGTGCACCGTGAGGCTGACGGAGCTGGAGGAGCAGTCCCTGGTGTCCTGAGCCGCCCCGAGCGGCAGCCGCACCGCCGCCCCCGCGCCGCGGACCCGGTCGCCGCGAGGGTGTTCTCGGTGGCCAACTCCCGCTGATCGGGACCTGGGCGGCGCGGCAGCGGTGGCGGTCGCCGGTCCAGGACTTGGGCAGGTAGAGCGCGCGGTACACCAAGGCGCGGCCGGCCGTGCTGGCGTAGGCGGCGAAGACGCCGATCTGGCAGTTCTCTGTGCGGCCGGCGGTGCCGGAGTACTGCCTCTGGACTCCGGCGGAGGTGATGCCCTTCTTCAGGAAGCCGGTGTCGTCGATGATCAGCACCCCGTTGGGCCGACCGAGGTGTTCGGCGACGCAGGCCTGCAGGTCGTCGCGGACGCCGTCCGGGTTCCAGCGGGCTCGGGAGAGCAGGCGCGGCCGAAGTGGCGCCCGATGGTGGTGAAAAGGAGCTCCAGGTCGCGGTCCCAGGTCTTGCCAGCCCTTCGGTGATCACGACCCGAGGCTTCCCCGGTCCGTGACGACCTTGCCGCCGTGGGCACTCCTTCGAGGGGCAGGCGGGCAGAAGCCGCGAGTTGTGTCCGGAATGCTTCACCTGTTCGCGATGTTGACCGGTGAGCAATCGCCGACGACAGGGGGATGAGAAGGTGACACAGGTCAGGGAGCTCTACCTGAGCGTGGCGGAATCAGCGGGGAGGCTGCTGGCAGAACCGGCGGTCGCAGGCGGCTGGCACCAGCCCTCCGCGCTGGCGAAGCTCAGCGTCCGTGGGCTGGCGGGCCACCTGGCCGGGCAGGTCTTCTTCATTCCCGCAGTGCTGGCTGAGCCAGAACCTTCCGAGCCCACCATCTCGATCCACGAGTACTACAGGCGGGTGAGTTGGATCGGCTCGGACATCGACACGCCGTTCAATCAGGGCATCCGATCCGGCGGAGAGGACGAGGCGGCCGATGGTCCCGCCGCACTGGCCGCGCGGGTCGCCACGTGCGTCGACGAGCTGCGCGGCACCTTGCCGGCCACGCCGGATCGACGCGTGCGCCGCCCGACCTGGGGACCGTGGTCGATCAGTCTCGACGACTTCATCACCAGCCGGACCCTGGAGCTCATCGTCCACTCCGACGACCTCGCATGCAGTGTCGGGCTGCCCACACCTGAGTTCCCGGCCCTGGCCGTCGAGACAGTCGTGGACCTGCTGTCGCGCATCGCACTGCGACGCCATGGAGCGACTGATGTGCTGCGCGCACTGAGCCGCGCCGAACGCGCTCCGGCCTCCATCTCGGCCCTCTAGGCACGCATCGGTCAGTGATCAAGAGGGGCGGCCTCCAGCCGGAGTTTCCGCCGGCGCCGGATGCGTTGTCCGCCGGTCTTGAACCGCCAGATCACGCCTTCGAACTGCTGCCGCAGCCGCTCGGGGTACGGGCCGTACCTGCCTATCGGCAGGTACGGCGCGAGAACTCCCGCTCGCCATCGGTCAGTTGCACTCGTGCCACACAAGACGATCTACCGGTTCAGGCCCCGCCGAGACGGCGAATCCCGCAGATTGATCACGAGCTCGATACGCGCCCTAGTACCAGTAGCTCAACCCGGACTTGTACGGGGTCAGCGTCTGCTGCCCCACGACGCCTCGGTAGGTGTACCAGCCCCACTTCTTGCACATGGTCTGATAGCTGAGGGTGTTGTACGCGCCGGATCCCACGCGCACGCGCGGGTAGATGACGTTGTCACCCCAGTCACCGCTCGCCGGACCGCTGGAATAGGCGTCCACTGCCCAGTAGACACCGACGACCGAGCCGCCGGACGGGCAGTTCCAGCTGCCGAAGTTCACCCAGACGTTTCCCCCTGTCCAAGCGCTCGCCGGTGCGGCACCGAGTCCGACGATCCCGGCTGTCATCAGTGAGCCCGCCAGCACTCCGCGAGTCTTTCGCCAGAACGATCCAGGCATGGAACCTCCCCTACGCGGCTGCGCACCGTCGCGCACCTCGCCTCGTCGGTAGAGCTTCCCACCGGAACCGGGTGATTGTCTGACTTACGAGGAGATTGATTGAAAGTCGAACGTATAGGCGAAATGACCCGGCCTGCGCGGTCAAGATCGCACTGCGGCGGCTCGCCCGCCGCTACCAGGCACTCGACGAGGAGATCAAGGAAGCGGACCGGGAGATCGGGCCCCTGGTCACTCAGGCCGCCCCCAGGCTCATCGCCCTGCCCGGCGTCGGCCCGGAAACCGTCGGCCAGCTGCTGACCAGCGCGGGCGACAACCCTGACCGGCTCCGCTCCGAAGCCGCCTTCGCACACCTCTGCGGAGCCGCCCCAGTCCCGGCCTCCTCCGGCCGCACCAACCGCCACCGCCTCAACCGAGGAGGCGACCGCGCCGCCAACAACGCACTGCACACGATCGTCCTGGTCCGCATGAAGTACGACCAGCGCACCCAGGACTACGTCGCCCGACGCACCGCCGAAGGCATGGTCAAGAAGGACATCGTCCGCTGCCTGAAGCGATTCGTCGCCCGAGAGATCTACCGCCACCTACCCCACATCACCCCAAGCCCCAAAACGCTCCCACAGACCGCTTGACGATCTATAGGAGCTTCCCACGCGGCGGGGCGCCGGTGTTCCCCCCGGGGCCCCCCCTACCCGCGGGGGGGGCCCCCCCCCCCCCCCCCGCGGGCCG